>NZ_JAGGHR010000012.1:0-59655 GCF_024104075.1 Gilliamella sp.
ATTTTGATGCTGTGATAAAGCAAGCATATTAATATTGTGGTGCTATAAGTGTGTTTTTTCTCTAAAATCGCTCAGATAGACTATTGATTTTATTGAATTTTTGCCTCCAATCAAATCAAACGGTTATAGTTGACTGTGGTGTTGTTTGAGTTGTGATTTTAGCGGCTTTTGCATTGGTTTTATCTCTTTCGAGGTAGAAAATAGTGTATATTAGGTTTAAATTGATTATAACCATTTTGAACCAAGAAATAATGAATATAAAAAAAACGCTCGCTATTTGTGGTTACAGTGGTAGTGGTAAAACTACCTTGTTGGCAAAGGTTATTCCGCTACTTGTTGAGCAGGGCTTTAAGGTGGCGACTTTAAAACATACGCATCACGATGTTGAATTTGATATTCCAGGAAAAGATAGCTATAAATTGCGTAAAGCTGGATCGTTACAAACAATTGTGGCTTGTGATAACCGTTACGCTTTAATTTGTGAAACACCCAATAAACCTGCCAATTTGCAGACTTTAATTAATCAATTTTCTGATGTTGATATTATTTTAGTTGAGGGCTTTAAAGATGAGCAAATTCCTAAAATTATTTGTCACCGAAGCTCCGTTAAAAAACCGTTTTTTATTGATGATTTTACTTTGGCTATTGCTAGTGATGAGCCGTTAGATGCTTTTTTACCCATTTTGGATATAAACAACCCACTTCAACTTGTTGAATTTATAAAAAGTTATTTATTTAATCAATAATATATCGTATCTTATTTGCTAATTTTTTACGTTATTTTATCTAAATCAGCATGAAGCCCTTATTCAGAAAATTTTTAAACATAACTAAAAAAGCGATAATTGGATTTATGCTATTATCTATCTTTTCGACCTTAGTAATGCGTTGGGTGAATCCACCTTTCGGTTCTATGTTAATGATAGAACGTAAGATAATGCATTGGAATACACCACAACAACGAATCTGGAAAGACTTGGACGAAATTTCAGATAATATAAAAATTGCGGTAATCGCTTCAGAAGATCAAAATTTTCCTGTGCACTGGGGATTTGATTTTAACGCTATCCGCCTAGCGCTAAATCATAATCAAAATAGCAAAAATATTAAAGGTGCTAGCACAATTACTCAGCAAGTCGCTAAAAATATCTTTTTATGGCCAACTCGTAGTTGGATTCGCAAAGGAATGGAGTCTTGGTTTACATTATGGATAGAACTTTTTTGGTCAAAAGAGCGTATTCTTGAGGTCTATTTAAACTGTGCAGAATGGGGAGAAGGTATTTTTGGCATTGAAGCTGCTTCTCAGTATTATTTTAATGTAAGTGCCAATCAATTAACTTCACAGCAAGCAAGTTTACTTGCGGCAGTATTACCTAATCCTAGACGCTGGAGCCCAATTAAACCAAGTGAACGAGTAAAAAAGAGAACCAAATGGATTCATGCCCAAATGAGTAATTTAGGCAACAAAAATTATCTTAAACAACTAAAGTAGCAATTTGCTTTAGATGAATTTTTTGATAAATTCAGGAACAATTTTACTTGCTGGTCCGTAAATTTTGGTTTGAAACAGACTTTCACCTAAGCTGGGCTCTAAATTAAGTTCAACCGTTTTAGCACTTGTTTGGTTAGCGATTTGTACAAAACCAGCAGCAGGATAGACATTACCTGATGTGCCAATGGATATAAAATAATCAGCTTGTGAAAGCGCATCATAAATTTGTTCCATTTGTAGCGGAATTTCACCAAACCAGACTATATGTGGGCGAATGAATTTGTTTTGTTGATAATCCACATCGTTAAAGCAATCAATTATCTGTCCTGTTTTTTCATTACGCACTTTTAATAATTCACCATGCATGTGAATAATATTTTTAGATCCAGCTTGTTCATGTAAGTTATCCACATTTTGTGTCACAATTAAGAGGTTATCACTACCTAATTTCTGTTCTAATTCAGCTAGCGCAAAGTGGGCTGCATTAGGCTTAACATCTGGATTTTGTAATTTACGGCGTAACATATTATAAAAATCATGTACCGCTGTTGGGTTGCGTATATAGCCTTCGTAAGTTGCTACATCATTAACATCATAACCTTCCCATAATCCATTTTGGGCACGAAAGGTTGATAAACCCGATTCAGCCGAAATACCGGCACCGGTTAGAATAACTATTTTTGGTATCTTCATAATTGGTATATGCTCTTTTTTCAGATTTTCGCCAAAATAAATATTAAGCAGTATTCACCTTATATAACTTAATTTCATTTTTGTGTGACAATATTCAACCATTGGCGGAATGTCGATGAACTTGATTATAATAGATTTCAATATATTCAAATAGCGCTTTATTTGCTTATTCTCGTTTGTGTCAATGTTGATTTCTATTCCGGCTTTGTGTTTATGGCATGATTGGCTTATCAAAAGATGATTATACGACATTATTTGTAATGTCTTGTATTATTGGGTGGTGTGCTCATTGGATTGAAGAACTCAATTTTGATGATTGTCAGTTATTCGCCATGCCTATAAAGATATCGTTGAATTCGTGCTGTTTACACCTTAAGAAGATCGTTAAACCAAACATTCGCCAGTATTTGCTGTCGGTATCAATAAAATTAAGTTTATTAAAAAAGCATGGTTATTTAAAGTAATAGTTTGTAGACTATGCTTCATTATCAGTTTTAGGCTGTATACTTTGTATATAATTTGAATATGAATCTTTTAAAATCTTTAGCTACTGTCAGCTCAATGACGATGGTGTCTCGTGTATTAGGTTTTGTGCGTGATGCCATTATTGCACGCTTTTTTGGCGCAGGTATGGCCACCGACGCATTTTTTGTTGCTTTTAAACTTCCTAATTTACTCCGCCGTATTTTTGCAGAAGGCGCTTTTTCACAAGCGTTTGTACCAATTTTGGCTGAATATAAAAATCAACAAGGAACTGAGGCAACTCGCACATTTATTGCTTATATTGCTGGATTATTAACTTTAGTCTTGGCGTTGGTCACGCTAATTGGAGTTATCACTGCGCCTTTTATCATTATGCTAACTGCGCCTGGATTTATGCAAGAATCAACTGAAAAATTTGAACTTGCAACTACCATGCTACGCATAACCTTTCCTTATATCTTTTTTATATCGTTGGCATCACTTGTTGGAGCCATCCTTAATACATGGAATCGGTTTTCTGTCCCTGCTTTTGTTCCAACACTACTCAATGTGAGTATGATTGTATTTACCCTATTTTTAACGCCTTACTTTAATCCACCAGTATTGGCACTTGCTGTATCTGTTGGTGTTGGTGGGATTTTACAATTGCTTTACCAGCTACCTTATTTAAAGAAAATTGGCATGCTAGTATTACCGCGTATTAGCTTAAAAGATAGCGGTGTTTGGCGGGTTTTAAAACAAATGGGACCAGCAATTTTAGGGGTGTCTGTAGGGCAAATATCTTTAATTATTAATACTATTTTTGCTTCATTTCTAGTTTCAGGCTCGGTTTCGTGGATGTATTATGCTGATCGCTTAATGGAGTTTCCTGCTGGAGTGCTTGGTGTAGCATTAGGCACCATTTTACTGCCATCATTAGCAAAAAGCTTTTCTAAAGGTGATCATAAACAATATTGTGAATTGTTAGATTGGGGATTACGCCTTTGTTTTTTATTGGCTCTACCGAGTACAATTGCATTAGGGGTTATTTCTCGCCCACTTATATCAACGCTATTTGAATATGGACAATTTACCTTAAATGATACCTTAATGACACAGCGAGCCTTAGTTGCTTATTCTATAGGTCTACTTGGATTGATTTTGATTAAAGTGCTAGCTCCAGCCTTTTATTCGCGTCAGGATATTAAAACACCAGTTAAAATTGCAATTATTACATTAATTTTAACACAGCTAATGAATCTTGCTTTTATTGGTCCATTACAACATGCTGGTCTTTCGCTATCAATTGGCTTAGCCGCTTGCTTTAATGCTGGATTATTATATTGGCAGTTGCGTAAAAAACAGCTTTATCAACCCCAACCTGGTTGGCGTTGCTTTTTGAGTAAAATCGTCATTGCGGTAATTCTAATGTCTGCAATATTGTGGTTCGGTTCACAGTTATTACCTGATTGGTCAACTGGTTCAATGTTGATTCGTATCGGGCGATTATTTTTATTGGTTATTGTGGGTATTTTAGTCTATTTTGCATCATTGATTGCCATGGGATTTAAGATAAAACACTTTATTAAACGAATTGATTAATAATAAGCATTGGATAAAAATAAATTGACTTTTTGTCAAAAAGTTTCAGGTTACTATGTGTTTTAGTAAAAAATTAATAAAGATATAAGATAAAAGTCTCTTTCTTTACTCTATTCATTATAGGTAGTCTAATTTAATCTACTCATAGTTTAGTGGTAAAGACTTTAGTGAGTTTAATTCTGTTTGGATTTTGTTGTATCACTTTAAACTGTTAATCTGTTATCAAGAAGATTTATCAACTTTACCTATTCAGTCAGTTTAAGTATATAATAGTCGCCTTGCTGATAAAATAGTCAAATGGAGGTTGTAATGATCACCCATATTAGCCCATTAGGATCAATGGATCTACTTGCTCAGGCAGAAGTCGATATTCTGAAAAAATCGGCCAATAGCGAACTTTATAAATTATATAGAAATTGTTCGTTAGCAACACTAAATGCAGGTAGTAAAACCGATAATACGAAAGATCTATTAGATAGATTCCAGTCTTTCGAAATTAATGTGATTAGTAAAGAGCGAGGCGTCAAGTTAGAGTTGGTTAATGCTCCAGAAAGCGCTTTTGTTGATGGTCGGATTATTCGTTCAATTCAAGCTAATTTGTTTGCAGTATTACGCGATATCCTTTTTTTGAATAGTCAAATCAGTGCAGTTAAAGAGCTTATTTCCGATTTCAAATTTGAACGGGATCATTCGTTTTATATTACAAACCTTGTTTTTTCTATTTTACGCAATGCCAATGCGCTCCATGTGGGTGAAGAGCCAAATTTGGTTGTCTGCTGGGGTGGACATTCGATTAATGAAAATGAATACTATTATGCTCGTCAAGTCGGTATGCAACTTGGTTTGCGTGAACTTAACATTTGTACTGGTTGTGGTCCAGGTGTTATGGAAGCACCAATGAAAGGTGCTGCTGTCGGTCATGCGCAACAACGTTATAAAGAAAGCCGTTTTATTGGCATGACCGAACCGTCAATTATTGCAGCAGAACCGCCTAATGCATTAGTCAATGAATTGATTATTATGCCCGATATCGAAAAACGCCTTGAAGCGTTTGTACGAATGGCTCATGGTATTATTATCTTCCCTGGTGGACCAGGCACCGCTGAGGAGTTGCTTTATATTCTGGGTATTTTATTAAACCCTGCAAATAAACACCAAACCCTACCTCTTATTCTGACTGGACCTAAAGAATGCGAAGATTATTTTGCTTCAATAGATAATTTTATTCGTAGCACATTAGGCGATGAGGCAACTAAACTTTATCAAATTATTATCGATTCACCTGAACAAGTAGCTCGTATTATGAAAGAGGGTGTTAAACATGTTAAAGCTTCACGCTTAAAAACAGGCGATGCTTATGGGTTTAATTGGCTATTAAAAATCGATGAATCGTTACAACATACTTTCGAACCTACTCACGCTAATATGGCTTCATTAAATCTTCATCGTGAGCAACCTGTCGAGCTGTTAGCCGCTGATTTGCGTCGTGCGTTTTCTGGTATTGTTGCAGGAAATGTTAAAGAATTTGGTATGAAGCAAATTGCCGAAAATGGTCGATACAAATTACAAGGTGATATTGAAATTATGCAGCAACTTGATAATTTATTGCGTAGTTTTGTTAAACAAAACCGAATGAAATTGCCAGGAGGAAGCGCTTATCAACCTTGTTATGAAATTTGTTATTAAACAATAATATTAACCCATTTAATAAAATTGAATCCAACTTTAATCCGCCGATAATCTTATTGGCGGATTAATTTTAACTATTACTATTTTATCTGGTTTTTAAAAATCACCTAAAATATCTAGTGCTTCTGACACTTTTTTAACTGCAAAAATCTGCATATTTTCGGGCTTCTTCTTCGGCATATTGGCAATAGGTACAATTGCTTTTTTAAAACCATGTTTAGCCGCTTCAGAGATTCGTTCTTGTCCGCTTGGTACTGGTCGAATTTCGCCACCAAGACCAATTTCACCAAAAATAACGATATCTTGTGGCAACGGGCGATTGCGAAAACTTGATACAAGTGCTGCAATCAATGCCAAATCAGCACTTGTTTCGGTAACTTTTACACCACCAACAACGTTAACAAAAATATCTTGATCGGCCATTTGCAATCCCCCGTGCCTATGCAATACTGCAAGCAATAATGCAAGCCGATTTTGATCTAATCCTACAGTCACACGTCTTGGATTACCATACATCGAGTGATCGACTAGTGCTTGGATTTCGACCAGTAATGGGCGAGTACCTTCCCACAATACCATTACCGAACTACCCGGTAGCATTTCATCTCCACGGCTTAAAAAGATTGCTGATGGGTTGCTAACCTCTTTTAAACCTTGTTCTGTCATAGCAAATACACCCAGCTCATTTACTGCTCCAAAACGGTTTTTATGGCTGCGTAGAGTTCTAAAACGAGAATCAGCATCACCATCTAATAAAATTGAACAGTCAATACAGTGCTCAAGTACTTTTGGACCAGCAAGAGAGCCATCTTTAGTAACATGCCCAACCATAATAATGGCAATACCTTTTGTTTTGGCAAAACGAGTTAAATAAGCCGCTGTTTCGCGTACTTGTGCAACACTACCAGGCGAAGATTGGATATCAGTAAGGTGCATCACTTGGATAGAGTCAATCACCATTAATTTAGGCTGGGACTGATCAGCCAATAAACAGATTTGCTCAATACTGGTTTCGGACAACATATTAATATTATCCGCAGGTAACCCTAATCGATGGGCACGCATTGCAACTTGTTGGAGTGATTCTTCACCAGTAACATAAAGTGTATTCATTTGTGATGAGAGTTTACTCATGGTTTGCAGTAATAACGTACTTTTACCTGCTCCGGGATTCCCTCCTATGAGAATGGCACTCCCTGGTACAACACCACCACCAAGCACACGATCAAATTCTGAAAAACCGGTTGAAAATCTTGGCAGTGCCTCTAAACTGATTTCGGACAATTTTTGAATTTTGGCTTGCCCAATCCCGCTACCTGCATAACCCGTTAATCTGTCGTTACGTGAAGAGGTGCTTGCAAGCCTAACTTCGGTAATGGTGTTCCAAGCATGGCATGAGCTACATTGCCCTTGCCAACGTGGGTAATCTGCTCCACAATCATTACAAACATAAGCACGTTTTACTGCTTTTGCCAATTTAATCTCCTAACCTTCACTTAATAAACTAGTGGATAAAATACACCATAAACCTGTTAAATCTGCATAATTAATACTAATTCGTGCTTTTTCGACAACTTTAGGTTTACCATGATAAGCAACACCTAGACCAGCAATACGAATCATCATCAAATCATTGGCTCCATCACCAATTGCGACAGTTTGTTCAATGGGAATTTCCAACGATGCTGCTAGTTGTTGTAATGTCCTTGCTTTATATTTTGCATCAACAATTTGACCAGAAACTTTACCAGTTAATTTTCCATGTTTGATTTCTAATTCATTAGCATAAACGTCAACTAATTTTAACTTTTGCTTTAAATGATCCGCAAAATAGGTAAAACCGCCTGAGGCAATAGCTACATGCCAATTTTTTTTATGCAGTTCTTTTACTAAATAAGTAAGCCCAGGAGTAAGTGGTAAATTATCTTTAACTTGATCTAAAATAGCTTGATGTGCGCCTTTTAAGGTTGCCACACGTTTTCGCAAACTTGTGGCAAAATCAAGTTCACCACGCATAGCTTGTTCAGTTACCGCTGCAACTTGCTGCCCTACACCATGCAATTTGGCCAGTTCATCAATACATTCAATGCCAATCGCTGTCGAATCCATGTCCATAACAAGTAACCCCGGGGAGCGTAGCGTGGGTAAATTATCGATTGGGGCAACATCAATACCTAATGCTAATGATATCGATTTAGCTTTTTTAGGTATCACCCCTGCAATACGAACAATCTGATAAGTTTTGATTTTCCATGATGAAACAATCACCATTGGCATAGCAAGTTGATCTTGGAATTTTGATAAGACTGTTTTATTTAACTTTTTACCATAAATAATCCAGCCTGTTTTACCTGCATTATAATCTAAAGGAACCACTTCACAGCCATTTAATGACAGCGGTAAACCTTGCCAATGTTGGATATTTTCAGGTAAATCATTGTAGGTGAGAGTATAAGCCATATCTGAACATCTTTATAAGATAAAACAAGCCCAAAATTTATCACAACTACTAAAGATTGTCCAAATTAGGATTGTGTGATTTTTTTAGTTTTTTATACTTAAACACATAGTTACCTGAAACTTTTTAACAAAAATAAAAGGGCAAATTATACTTTCTTTAATACTGCATAAAAGAAACCATCACCACCATTTTCAGTAGGTAAAAATTGTTTAAGTTCACCTTGTAATTTGGCACTGGTGTTTTCATGCAAAAAACGCTCAATTTGTAATTTATTTTCGTCTGGTAGGATTGAACAAGTGGCATAAACCAAAGTACCACCAGTTTTTAAATAAACCCAGATTTTAGTTAAAATAGCGTATTGTAATTCGGTCAACTGCATGATATCACTATCTCGGCGTAACCATTTTATATCTGGATGACGGCGGATAACGCCTGTTGCTGAACAAGGCGCATCAAGTAAAATGCGATCAAATTGTTGCCCTTCACACCATAGTTCTGGGGTTAATCCATCACCAACTTTAACTTCGGCATGTAAGTTTAATCGAGTTAAATTTTCGTGAATGCGCTTCACTCGGCTAGGCTCAATATCCACCGCTAAAACTTGTGCTTTTGGAGCAACTTCTAAAATATGTGTGGTTTTACCACCAGGTGCTGCGCACATATCCAAAATGAGCTCGCCATTTTGCGGTGCTAACAAATAAGCGGCATATTGAGCAGACAGATCTTGTACCGTGACAGCACCCTCATCAAAATAGGGTAATTTATTTACATTGACAGGCGACAATAATCGCAGAGCACTAGGTAACTCTGGAAAGCTATCAGATTCAATTTGTCGTTCAGCAAGTAGTTGTTGGTAATCACTTACTGAATATTGGTTAAGATTAACTCGCAACCACATTGGTGGCTTTTGATTATTAGCATGAACAATAGCTTGCCACTGCTCTGGATAGGCCTGCTTAAGGCGTGTTAATAACCAACTTGGGTGTAATGTCTGCTGGTTTTGTTGCTTGCTGTCTTGCATAAATTGTTGCTGTAATGATGTTTGTTGGCGCAAAAACTTACGCAATACACCATTTACAACCCCTTTAAGCTGTGTTTTTTTGAGAGTATTGACCGCATTAACTGTCTCACCAACTGCAGCATGTGCAGGAATACGGGTATAAAGAATCTGGTAAATACCCACTAACAATAGGTCATGTAAAATTCTATTTTTACCCGTTAACACTTTACTCATCAAGGTATGAATATAAAAGTTGAGTTCTGGTAATACTCGCATCACACCAAAACAGATTTCTTGTACTAACGCCTTATCTTTATCGGCTATTTTGTGGTTTAAAGTTGTCAATGTAGCGCCTAATGACTGTCCTTCTTCTAGCACATTAAAAATAGCTTGCGCACAAATAGCTCTAATATTTTGGGATGATTTTTTATTCATAATGAATAACGACCTTAATTCATTTAATTGGATTAACTTATAAAATTAACGAGCCAACCCAACCAGCAATAAATAATGGAATATTAAAATGGGTAAATGTTGGAATAACACTATCACGAATATGATCATGTTGCCCATCACTATTTAGCCCAGAAGAGGTCGCTAAAATAGTATCTGATGGTGGCGATCCCGCATCACCAATTGCACCTGATGCACCAATTAAGCATACGGTGGCAATTGGTGAAAAACCGAGTTGTACACAAAGTGGGACATATACTGCAGCAATGATAGGAACTGTCGAAAATGAAGATCCAATACCTAATGTAATAACCAGCCCAATTAGCATCATCACAAAAGCGGCAATCACTTTATTACCAGCAAATAATGCTGCACTGTTGTTAACCAAAGGTTCTATTTCATGAGTCTGTTTTAACACTTCGGCAAAACCTTGCGCTGAAATCATTACAAACCCAATCATAGCCATCATTTTGATGCCGTCCGTAAAAACGCCATCAGCTTCGCCCCATTTAATCGAACCCGATACAATAAAGCAAATAAAACCAATTAAGGCACCTAAAATCATTGAACCAGTATAAAGTTGAACAGTAAAAGATAGAATAATCGCCAATAATGAAACAATAAGAGAGCGCTTACTCACATCTTTTAAAGCATCTTGATTTGCCTCTCCACGAATAATTTTATATTCTCTAGGCTTACGATAACTAACAAAAATAGCCCATAATAGACCAGCAAACATGCCTAATGCAGGAATTGCCATTGCATGCATTACATTTACATGGCTAACATCCATTCCTGATGCGGTAATATTTTTTAATAAAATTTGATTTAAAAAGATATTCCCAAATCCTACTGGTAAAAACATATAAGGCGTAATTAATCCAAATGTCATAATACAAGCAATCATTCTTCTATCAAGCTGTAAGCGGGACATCACGTATAAAAGCGGTGGAATTAAAAGCGGAATAAAAGCAATATGAATAGGAATAACATTTTGCGATGAAATACTTACTAACCCAATAATAACAATCAAAATCCACTTGATACGTTTTTTTGCATCGCTTGATGTAAGTTGCTTAATAGCTTTATCAGCCAATAATTCGGGTAAGCCAGATTTTGATATTGCCACTGCAAACGCACCTAACATAGCATAAGAAAGTGCAATATTAGCTCCATTGCTGATCCCAGTATTAAATGCATCAATGGTTTCTTTTAACGATAAATGGCTAAATAGTCCACCAACAAATGCGCCAATTATTAAGCTAATAACGACATGAACACGGCAAAGAGATAAAATTAACATGCAAATTACCGCAACTACAACCGCATTTATTGAAGAAAACAAATCAAGCACTGTATTCATAAAATAAATTCTTATTTAAGAAGAAAACTTATTATTTTAGGCGATAGATGTTGAAAGTGCAATCGATAGTGTATACTCACTCTTTCATCTATATATAAATATATATAAAATTAAAAATGTGTTAATAAAAAATTCTAAAAATAGAACCCTTAACTAAACTGTAGGGCTATTGTGGAGAGTTGTTAATGAGAAATAATATCGACGGACATTTTTTATTGATTGGTTTAATGGCTTACCCTATTCGCCATAGCTTATCCCCTCAAATGCAAAATACCATTTATTCTAAATTAAAGGTACCTTATGTTTATTTAGCATTTGAAGTTGACCAAAAAAAACTCCCTGACGCAATTAAAGGAATTCGAGCATTAGGATTACGCGGCAGTGCCGTGTCCATGCCCAACAAGCAACTAGTCTGCCAATACCTTGATAAGTTAACACCTGCTGTGGAAATGAGTGGTGCGTGTAATACTATTTCAAACGATAATGGTGTTTTAACAGGCTATAACACAGATGGAATGGGCTACATGCGCATGCTCAAAGAAGCCAACATTGATGTGATAGGCAAAAAAATAACCATCCTAGGCGCTGGAGGGGCTGCAACAGCCATTGTTGTGCAAGCTGCTCTTGATGGCGTAAAAGAGATCACTGTCTTTAATCAAAAGGATGAGTGCTATACAAAAATAGAAGCTATTGCGAAAAAATTAAATCAAAATACTCAATGTTATGTACGCGTTATCGATCTGGCCGATAAAGATAAGCTACGCAAAGAAATTTCAGATAGTGTCGTACTTTGCAATGCTACAGGTGTAGGAATGAAACCATTAGAAGGAAAAAGCTTAATTACAGATCCAACAATGTTACCCCCCGATCTTGTTGTTACAGATTGTATTTATAGTCCGCGTAAAACAAAACTACTTGAAATAGCTGAGCAACAAGGTTGTAAAATATTAAATGGTATTGGCATGATGTTATGGCAAGGTGCAGCTCAAATAAAAATTTGGACAGGTGAAGATGCCCCTATTGAATATGTGAAAGAGCAAATGGGTTTTAATGATTAATAAATAATTTCTTATGCTAATGACTTCATTCTACTGTTTTATTTAATACAAAATTAAAACCAGATAAAATTATGGTCTATTAACGGAATTTTTAGCTAACAGGATACAAAATGAAAACACTTACCATCAAAAAACTTGAAATCGGTTCAGGCGCACCCAAAATTATTGTGCCAATTATCGGTAAAACTGAGGCAGAATTAATTGATGAAGTACAGTTTTTACAATCAATTGATTTTGACGTTTTAGAGTGGCGTGTTGATCACTTTATCCACGTTGATAATCTTAATACTGTAAAGTTAGTCGCTAAAAAAATAGCAGATTTACTACCAAATAAACCTATTTTATTCACTTTTAGAACCGCAAACGAAGGTGGAGCTAAGCCATGGCCATTAACATCTTATATCCAATTGAATAAAGAAATGGCTTGTAGTGGGCTTATCGATCTGATTGATGTTGAGATGTTTATTGGTGATGACTATGTAAAAGATATTATCGATGTCGCACACAAACATCAGATATTTGTTGTGGTATCAAATCATGATTTTGAAAAAACGCCATCTAAGAGCGATATCGTCTATCGACTAAAAAAAATGCAAGAACTTGGCGCAGACATTCCCAAAATTGCAGTTATGCCCAACACCGAGGATGATGTATTAACCTTACTAGCTGCCACCACAGAAATGAACAAAAAACACTCAACCACGCCGATTATTACCATGTCAATGGCTGGGCTTGGAACTGTTAGTCGTATTTCTGGTTCGACATTTGGTTCAGCAATGACTTTTGGAGCGGCTAAGAATGCATCGGCACCAGGTCAATTAGATGTTAAACAATTACGATATATTTTAGATGCATTATACCAAAGTCGTAGTTAATTCAACTGAAACTATTTTATTAATCAATTAGCTAAAGAAGGCAAAAAACAGAGAGAGCCATGTAGTTGATATCAATAAACCTTTATATTAGACTTGGATATTGTTATATAAGTTGTTTTTATCAGCTAATTACATGGACTAAAGATTGTGCAAATTTACTAACAGATAAGCAGTAAGAAGTATATACTGCATTAACTATTAAATGCTTTTGCAGACTAAAAACAAAACTGCTTTAAATTTTTAATTTAAACATTCATTTCTCAGTTTAGTTAGAAAGTGCAGAATCTAAGTTAGTTAAATGGATAATTAATAAAAACGTATGAGGTTTATTTTTTTATGTTTTCTTGGTGGACTAAAGTTTATTTTTTTCTAATCCAAATTTTGGTGAAGCTTTTTGTTAAAAGCAAACCAATTCCTACCGATCCAATAACAGAATTAGACCTCGATACCAACAAGCCAATTTTATACGTACTTCCTTATAACTCTCAAATTGATTTGATGGTGGTTCGATCTCTTTGTTTGCAATATAGTTTACCTGATCCATTAGTTGGCATAGATATTAATGGTAAAGTTATTCCAGCTTATATCTATATTGATAAAGGACCTGGTATTTTTGCATCCAATCAACAAAAAAATAAAGCGATTGAAATTTTAAGGGATTATATTTCTGCACATCAACAAAATCATGATCTTGATATTCAGATGCTACCTATTTCGGTCATGTTTGGTCGCCGCCCTGATAAAGAAGGAGAAAAAAAACTTTCACTGCAAGTACTTGGTGCACCTAGTAAATTATTAAAAATAATGACATCAGGCAGAGACTGTTATACACGCTTTTCTCGTACTGTTTCGTTTAAAGATATTCATGTCGATAAACAAGATCTTTCAGTGTTAGCACATAAATTGGCTCGCGTTGCGCGTATTCATTTTGCAAAGCAAAGGATAGCTTCTGTCGGCCCCAAACTGCCCATTCGCCAAGAAATGCTTAATAAATTATTAAATAATCCTGGACTGTCAGAAGCAATACAAGAAGAGGCTAAAAGCAAAAATATTGATATTGACAAAGCGAAAAAAAATGCTTTAGCAATGCTAAACGAAATTGCCGCAAATTTTTCTTATCGTATGTTAAGAATAACTGATTTTGTTCTCACTTGGGCATGGAATAGGCTCTATCAAGGTCTTAAAGTGACAAACGCAGATCCAGTTCGTGAGCTTGCGCAAAACGGACACGAAATTGTGTATGCTCCTTGTCATCGTAGTCATATGGATTACCTTTTATTATCCTATGTGCTTTATCGACAAGGTTTAGTTCCTCCTCATATTGCTGCTGGCATTAATTTAAACTTTTGGCCAGCAGGTCCTATTTTTAGGCGATTAGGTGCATTTTTTATTCGCCGCTCATTTAGAGGAAATAAGCTCTATACTGCCGTTTTTCGTGAATATTTGGCTGAACTATTTATCCGTGGTTATTCTGTTGAGTATTTTATTGAAGGTGGACGCTCACGCACAGGCCGGTTACTCGATCCTAAAACAGGCATGTTGATGATGACAATCCAAACATTATTGCGTGGTGATGCACGCCCAATTACTGTTGTTCCTGTTTATATTGGTTATGAACATGTTTTAGAAGTTGCAACTTATGCCAATGAACTCCGTGGTGCAAAAAAAGAAAAAGAGAGTTTAGGACGCACAATTAAAGCATTTTTCAAATTAAAAAAATTAGGGTTTGGCTATGTTAATTTTGGCCAACCTATACCTTTGAATCAATTTTTAAACCAACAAGTTCCTGATTGGCGAAATGAAATAGAACCAACTGGTACACAGCGCCCTAGTTGGTTAACACCAACAACCAATTTACTTGCTAAACAAATTATGGAGCATATTAACTCTTCAGCTGCAATTAATGCGATGAACTTATGCTGTTCAATATTATTGGCCGCAGACCAACGCGCACTAACCAAAGTAAGGTTACTGGAACATATCGATTATTTTTTAAAATTATTAAAAAATATTCCTTATTCAGATTTGATAACTATTCCAGATCAAACACCTGAAGAATTATTTGAACACGCCAAACAAATGGGTAAATTCATTATTACTACCGATGAAGTTGGTGAAATGGTTGGACTTACAACTGAACAAGCAGTATTAATGACCTATTACCGAAATAATATTCAGCATTTACTGATTATTCCTGCAATCGTAGCTAGAATTGTGCTCAAATATAACCAAATATCATCTGGCGAAATATTAGAACAAGTAAGACGATTTTTCCCTTTAATAAAATCAGAACTATTCCTTTATCATAATAACGAACAGCTAACTGTATATGTACAACAAATCATAGCAACTTATGCCAAATTGAATTTAATTAGCGACTCGACAGATAAATTGACAGTAAATTCTTTAAAAATTTCGGGATTACAATTAATTGCTTCATCTTCTAAAGATACTTTACAACGTTATGCTATTGCGTTTTCTTTATTGCAAAAAGATCCAACTATTAGCCGTGCAAAACTAGAAAAAGAGGCGCGTCTCATTGCTGAACGGTTATCTGTTTTGCATGGTATTAATGCTCCAGAATTCTTCGACAAAGGTGTATTTTCAACATTAGTCGCATCACTACGAGAGCAAGGTTATTTAGATGATCAGAATGATACCAACTTAGGAAAAATTGAAACCATGAATACAATACTTAAGCCTCTAATTACAGCACGAGTAATGCAAACTATCGACGAAATCAATTTATAACTCAAATAATAAAAAGTCCATAATGAAGCTATTAAACAAAAAAATAATAAGTCATGCTTTTTAGTTAATATGGTTTGGGTGAAAAGAAAAAACAGATGGTATTGAAACTCGAAGAAACACAACAACAATTAACTGATGAAGAACTCAACGAATTTAGTCAATTCGTTGGGAATAAAATTCCCGATGATTTTATCAACTTTTACCGCCAATTTAACGGAGGAACTTTTATACAACTTGATAGTAAAATGAGTAATTATGTTGATGACAAGTTTTTGATTAATTTTTTTAGCATAAAATATGGCATTACAATAGAAAATATTTATGCGCAGTTTAAACGAGATTTCCCGCAGCTACAAGATATGCTCCCTTTTGCTTCTGATCTATACTTGAATTGTTACCTGCTTTCATTAAGGCCTCAAGATAATGGTTGTGTTTACTACTGGTCAGTCGTAGAGCAAAAATTAACACTGCAATTTGAATCATTTAACTGTTTTATTTTATTTTTGGATGAGGTATTACAATCTCTTGACAAAAAATATAAGAAAGATCGCCAGCTAGATATTCTTATATGGGTTTGGGTTATTGCTTCAATTGCGCTCTACATTTATTTCAAAAAATAATCGTTTGTGATAATTATATTTTTGCTAAATAGATAATTAGCATTATAGCGTTCATTTAACTATGAGCTTAATAGAGGCATAGCAACATTATGTGTATATCTTTTTTGCGTAATGAGGTCATCAATTTTTTAAGTTATCATGCGTTATTTAGTTTAAGCTTACAAGCTAGAACAACATATTTGTTTGAAAATGGCATAATAAACCAGCAATCTTGCGAGCATGCTAAACAAGCAATATTTAATAATGATATTTTTGATAATTATAAACCCTCACCGTTATTAAAAAATCGTTATCTCGAAACAAAAATAGAGCAAATTACCGGTAATAAAATAAAGATTATAGATCACCCAGATAGTGGAATATCAGGGGTAGCTTGTACTTGTTGCCAATTTGTGGTGTTTGAAAATGCTGAAGATGCTATTTTTGAAATATGCCCTGTTTGCAATTGGCAGACGGATACATTGGATAAAAATGGTTATAGCAAATTAAACAAAAGTTACTTAACAGATTATAAAAATAATATCGTCACAAAAGAATTGATTGAGCAATACAGTGATGTATTTATAAGAAGGTATTCACCTACCAGCTTAAAATTGAAGCAAGTGTAATTTTCTATATAAATTTTCCTATCACAATGAAAGTATGTAAAATCTGATTTTTTAAACAAAAAACAATCTTTATGGCTAAATAAAATTTGATAATTTATTATTAAGAAGGCCATTAAATAAATTGGTAAACACATTAAAAAATAACAGAATAACAAATGACTAAATAGGAATCTAAAAATGCTACATTCGACAGTTAATGTCAAAATTTATTGGCGATCCATACAACAAGGTGGAAAAAAAACGCTTCCTATAAATACAAAATATTATCCGATCACTGAACCGCTTAAAGATAAGCAGGGTGATATGACAAGTTGGTCATTGGTAATAAATGTTAAAAATAATGAGAACATTAATACTCATGAAAGAATAGGTTTTGGTGAAGCCCATTTTTTAATGAAAAATGCGCCCAGTTACTTACTCAATAAAGGGTTTAAAATAATTATTTATGAGGGACCTAAACAAGTGGCAACTGTTGAAGTACTTTAATTACTGTCTTAAAATACAATTACAAGCTAAAAACATCTACCAACTAGAAAAATAAAGGTAAAATCACATTGAATAAATGGGAGTTTAATCATCAACTCAATCAATTAATTGCTATATTGACTTCCAAAGGTTTTGTTACCAAAGGCTGTAATGACCAACAATTGGCTCAACTTGAACACCAATATGGTCGGCTTCCTGTATATTATAAAATTTTTTTGTCAAAACTAGGCATTAATGCAGGTGATTTTAAACTTGGTACAGCTATATTATTTCATGAAATTGATGATATAAACCAAGGCTCTTTAGTTTTACTGGTCGAGAACAATATTTCTATTCCCACTAATTTCCTTGCTTTTTTATTACATCAAGGTTATTCAAGTCTATTCTTTATGGATAGACATGATGATCCTATGGTCTATTGTTATACAGAAGGTGACGTAATAAAAAATTTAAATTGCAAATTTAGCCAATGCATATCGGCTGAAATAGCATTGTATAAAACGTATCAGACTGAGTAAATGATTTGTTTTTATGCTTTAGTGCATGACAAACCTATTAGGCTCTAAAATCATATTGAATAAAAAGGTTATGGTTATATGAAATATACTAAAAATGAATATATTCGATTAGGGCGAACATTACAAACAACAATTATTGATGATCTTCCCAATAATGCTTCACAATTTACTACTATTGCTATAAATTTTAAAAATAAAAAGTATAGGGTTCTTTACGAAGTTATAAAACTAGTCGATGGTGTGGATTTTTTCGACGAACATGAAACGATTATTGATGAAATTCATGAATTCAATTTGTATCAACAAATGATAGATTATTTAGGCTCTATTGGTATTGATATAGATCAATTGGGGCCAGCAAAAGGATCAAAGATAATATTTTGATTTGGGAAAAGTGTTAAGGTTATTAATTCATTTTTTATATCAAATCATTCATTTCACGAAATAATGCATCAATATCATACAATCACAAACCAAGATAATTATAGGATAATACAACTGAATTTTAGTGATCTTATGCATCTGGATGTTCTGTTATTATGTCCCCTAATTATGCGATCACTCACTAGTCACAATCAAACATGGAAAAAACAATGAAATATTACGCAAAGCTAGTTGCTATAGATCCATATATTGAGGAGCAGGCTACTTTTGATTTTGGTCAATATCAACTTTGCTGTTTTATCAATTCTTCCGCTTGTGCGCTAAATCAGGACAATATTTATCTATTAGAACTTAATTTGTGTTTTATTGACAAGATAAAGCCTGAACTATCTGGAGATAAGCATTTTTCTATTATGCAACAAGCTGATACTTTTGTTCATCATATTAATGGTTATCTATTTGAAAATAGATTAATACTATCGAATCTTGTTTTTCAAGATGATTTATTTTATGATTTTGCTTACTTAAGTGGTAATTTTATTAAGTTTAGTGTTGATAGGCTTTCTATTGATATTTTAAATAACATTTTTTAGATTAAGTATGATAAAAATGATATCCAATGTTGTAGTAAAGCGATTACCTCTCAGGAAACCTGGCAAAATCTATTCACTTGTTGAAGTTGATGGTGTTTGCTGTAATGAAAAACTGAAAGGGGGCTATTTAGAAGCGGCTTTTAGTTATAATGATGATTATATCTTACTTTTTTTGTCACAAAATGGTGACGCTTGGGAAGAGATTTTATCTATTTATTTACTTGATTTAAAAAGGAATAAAATTGTCGAGCGAGCTAGAATTGGTGGTGGCTACTCTTCTTGGTTTGCTGGGAATGGTATTGATGATATTAAAATTTTATCCGATAATACGATAAGTTTTGAATTTATGTCGTTTAAGGATTCTGATGGTTGGTTACTCGAACTTTTTAACAAACCTATAAAAACCTTTCCGTTTGCACTTAGATATCTACCTTACATTTCCCGTCCAATTTCTTCCAAACGCTATTTTTTGATTAAAAAGAATAAAATATCACTTAACTAAAATCTTTGTATTGAAATACTAGATAGTTGTTAAGATGAAAAATTGTTTATAATAAATTATCTATATATTTTTTGAATATTGGTAATCAATATAGCGATGATCGTTGTTGCGAGTTAGGATTTATCTTTAAATAACAATTATATTTACCTTACAATATTACTAAAGAGGCGAAATGGTAGCTAAAATCATTCTGCAAGATACGTTCAATGAGCAAGATTTTCTACGGTTTGCCGAAAATTGGCAGCAAAATGCATCGATCATCATTGAATCAATATTACAACACAACGACGCAAAAAATCGTATTTTTAACTTTGTCTTAAATCATATTCCAGATTCATTTGCCGAAGCAGTGATTGATATTTTTCTGGAAGATAGTGATTTTATTATTAGTGATGAGGATCTGCTAAAATGTGTAAGGCAAGGCTCCATCGGTTTAAAACAGAGCATACGTTATCGAAAAAAGACACCTCAATATATTCTTAATTTATGTAACCAAGAATAATCAACGCATTACCAATATCAAGGAATATAAAAGATGCTAGATTTTTCCTACTTATCAGATCAAAAAGACAGTAAGCCATCTCTTGTGTTAAGTGATAAAAAAGTGCAATTACTTGAGCAAGCTTTTATCGATTTAAAGCGGAAAACAGGCATCATGATTGATGTCTATGGTCGAAACAGAATCTATCCCGATCATCAAAAAATATTAATCAACTTGTTACAAAAACATAACGACAGCGAAATCCAAAAACTAATTATGCTACTTAAGCAAGCTGTGAGTGAAGACGAAGTGATTATTGCCGATGGTGATTAAATGAATACATTGCTTATTGAAATATACTGACAATCATTTAATATGCCATTATACTGATGTCTGAATATTGAAAGTATCTTAACCTTTTAATTTTTTTTGAAAATGATGAATTTTATTACTATACGAGATATGCTTTCTAACATAGAAGACATGCCATACAGTTTTTTTTATCTTCCCGCTGATCACTCATCTTGGACACTTGATACCCAAGGAGTTTTTAGTCTTGAGGATGAAGATATTTTAGATGATGATGATTCAAACCTGCCTAAACAAGCTATAGAAGAAGGTTGGATACCAACGCTAGAAAAAGCCGAAATTGAAGATATTATTAGCGTGGCTAACAATGAATTAGATAATCCAACATTAGAGGATTTATTTAGCTCTTTTGTCTTTTATTTTAAAAACGATGCTTTTTTACAGTATGATGATTTATAACAATAAAAAAACAGTTGACTTGATATCAAACTTATCTGATAAACTCAATCAATTAGGTATTTTATTACAATCGAATATTGCTAGGCAGTTTAAATTAACTGATATGGCTAGTTATATACATGTTAATATCTTGAAACAACAAATTTATCTGCGTTTCAAATTATCAATTAACAGTATGGAACTATTTGATAATGATATTGTTAATATTCGCATCACAAACGATATGATACATATAACTTGCCTTGTCTATTCAAATTATGGAGTGGATAAAGTAATGGAATATCAAGATAATCTTAATAATTTTGAATTATCTATTTTCGACAACATTGCTCTTAAACTACTGTTATGTTTTAAATCACATATTAATTTTATAGCATAATACCATGTTGCAACCAGAATTGATTAAATAGGATAGCAAAAATGAAAGAAATATGGGTATTTAATGGTGAAGGAGCAAACTTTCCTGCTGGTATATTCACCTCGTTAACTGAAGCTAAAACTTGGATTGAAAAACATCAATTATCTGGTGTATTAACCCGTTATCCTGTGAATACTGGGGTGTATGATTGGGCCATTGCTAATGATTTGTTTACTGCCAAACAAACGTGGCATACAAAACCTGCCTTTATTGAATCTTTTACCTGTGCCTCAATGGAACACTACCATTTTGAAGCAGGACAACAGCAATAGCACTAAAACATTACTAATCATTAAAACTATTCTGTATAGAAAAAAGCCAAGTTATGTACACAACAATCCATTAACGCATTGACAAAAAAGGAAATAAGTGGTGGAAGAATTTTTCATATTACTTAAAAAAAAGGGAATAAATTATTTTATTAAAAACAATAAAATAACCATTAATGGTAATGTGGACTTATATCATACAAATATTAAGACACTTCCTAATAATTTATCAATTAGTGGGCATCTAAATTTAGCTCATTCACATATAGAAGAATTACCTCAAAATTTAACGATTGGTGGCAATCTAAATTTAAATTATACCCATATCCAGACATTGCCTGATAATCTATCAGTTGGTGGTAATTTATATTTAGCTTACAGCGATATTAAAACATTACCTAACACTTTTTTTTGTGGAGGAAATTTAGATTTAGACTCATCAAAAATAGAATCGTTACCTGATAACTTAACCGTACTTGGTAACTTAATTTTGCAATATACTAAGATAAAAGCATTACCTGAACATATCACAGTTAAGGGAAATTTAAATTTATACGATACTCAAATTGAAGTATTACCAACATATTTATCAATTGGTGGGGGATTAGATTTAAGCTATACAAATATCACAAGTTTACCAGAAAAGTTCTCTATTAATGGTAATTTAGCATTAAGTGGCACTAAATTAACAAACCTGCCTGAAGGCCTTTCTGTTTCTGGAAGTTTAGAACTTGAATATACTGAGATTCAAACATTGCCACGTAATCTTACTATAGGTGGTAATTTAGATTTATTTCACACGCAAATCAATAAATTATCAGAAAATTTATCAGTTGGAGGTTATCTAAGTTTACAAAATCAAAAAATTAACACCTTGCCCGAAAATTTATCCGTAAACGGAACTTTATACATTGATGAGACAGAGATTAAACGATTACCAGAAAGTTTACAGGTAAATCATGTACTGATTTTAGATATCGAAAAAATCGAAAATATTGTTTATTATAAAAATCTTGAAGGGTTTGCTTCAACAATTTTCTCTTGTTGGATCAATAATGAATTTACTATTGTTGCCGCTCGTTTTTTAGGTGCACTTAAAACATTTGAAGAATATGTTGATAAAAATGAATCCTATGAAAATGCAATCAATTACAAAATCGCAGCTAGAGAATGTGTAGAAAAATTAGCTAAAAAACTGAATAAACCTTTTTTATCTAACAGCCTCTAATCTGTCTGATAATTATGGTAAAAACAAAGATATTAATCCAGTAATCTTGTAAATATGTAAGATAATATCTTACTATTCATTACCTAATAGGTATTTAAATTTATGGCGCTAGATTTTATTATCAACTTTGACAATCAGCAATCAGAAATATTTACCATGAGCGAAGATCTTCATGGAAAAATATTTAGTACATCAACCTGCTGGAAAAGTCTTAAACAATTAAAAAGAATTCGTGACTATTACACCGTTAATGTTGTGTTTAATGCTAGCAATTTGGCAATATTGATAACTGATTTAACGCAAATTATGTCACAAATTGAAAATTTTATTCCTGAACTGCAACGGATCATCATCACGCTCAAACAAAAAAATATTAAACAATTACGTGTTACTGGTGATTAACTATTTAGTTATTGAATAATGGATATCAAATACTTAGCCATACGTTTTAGTAATAAAACTTATTATGATAGGGATAACACCACTCAATGTCAGCCGAGTTTAGATTAGTGTTTATAAATCACACATGGTATCAGCAAAATGCCTGTGATATTGCCAATAAAATTTTATCATTACCCACTTATATTGCTAAAAATAACGCATACTGTTTATCTGGCTCACCATATTGGGATAATAGTAAGAGTAGATTGTTCGATGTCAGACTATTTTTGGAAGATACTCAAATTTTTATTGAAATAAGTGCTCATCCGCCTAGGATCGAAAAAGATTTAGCGCAGTTATTTACATGGATAAGAAGTCAGACTGAGATTAAAATATTAGACGACGATGGGCAAACGTCAGGGTGGTAAGTCATGATCGCATTGAATGCTAACATTATTAGCTATAAATCAATAGGAAACATTCAAATTGGTGATAACATTCTCACTTATTTGGATGAAATGTACCAACGTTTTGATGTTAAATGTCAAGAATGTGAATTGTATTCTCCACCTGGTGAGCAAAATAGATGGTGCTTCTATTCGTTAAACGATGGCACATTGACAATCACTACCACTTTTGACGGAGACATTATTGGAATAGGATGTAACCAAAATTACCAAGGCAAATATATAAATAAATATCAAAACGAGTTATATGCTGGCATTACCATGGAAGAGTTGTGCTATCTAACTAAGTTTCGAGCTATCTTACTTGGCATGCTGATTGTTGATGATGATTATGGTCTATCTTTCACACTACCTTCACCTTACGATGAAATATCTGACAATATAAAAGACATCCCCTATGATTTAAAACTTAATGAACTTTATGTCACGGATTATTCTCAATGGAAGCCCAAAGCATATAAAAAGAAAACGCCGAAAAAACGCCGTATACCTAAACCTTATTCTTATTTTTAGTGTTAATTTAAAACATAAGCTATAAACGCCCTCTTCCTAAATTTTGTGTATTTTAAAGTTAAAGGTGACGGATGCTCAGTCAATTATTCATTTAATGCAGTTTCAATTACCTGTTTATTCATAAAACCCGTTAATTTACCTAAATCCTCCTGCATTTTTATGCTGTTAGCCAGCTAGCTACCATTCTTCTTAGTTTTTGTTCATCCATTTTAAGTTGTTGCATTAGCTCTAGTATTTGGCTTGTTCTTTTTTAAATTATTTTTAATCTTTTTAGAAAGAAATACCACAACGCTAATTAAAATAAAATTAATAACAAAATCAAAAATGAACGTACCTGCCGATGTTAATATGCTTTTTTTGTAAATGGAAAAAATAAGAAAACTAACTAATGTAATTATCCACGTTATCCTTATTATTGAAAAACATTATATATCATTCGCCCATCCCATTGATTAATTAAAATATATAAATTAAACACGCAATTAACTTAACTTGTTACTTTTTAAAAATTTTTGAAAGATTATAACGATCAGTAAGGTTAATTGTGATAGATAAAACCTATTATAATATATTTTATTGATCTGCGAAACCGATCATAATACAATAGTCAATCTTTTTAACTTAACCTTTACTTTACTTTTAATAAATTTTTATAGATAAGGAGAAAATGATGCTTGGTAGAATTTTGAACGGTTATTATTCTGATCTTGACGGAGATTATTATATTACAACGAATCCTTTAGTTAGAGATGGTATAGCTTTGCTTTATTGGATTGGGTTTACTTTAATTATTTTTGATAAATTTTTGGGACTAGATAATCCTATTAAAGTTTTTATGGCACTTTACGATATGTTTCATAATTTAGGCGGTTTACAAGGGTTTGGGATTTTGATTATTTACTTTTTCTTTACTAGCTTTATTTTTGGTTGGCTTCCAAGCATGTTTACATTAAGAATTTTAAAAATTTTAGAAAACTTATCTGGTAAATAAATAACTATTTAAATAATGAGGCTTATTTGTGTTAATTACAAGGAATAAAATAATGAAAAAAATAATTAGTTTTGTGTGTGTTAGTGTTTTAGGTTTTGTTTTGGTGGGATGTGGTGATAAAAACACAATTATTTATGATTTAAAAACAGGTAAAGCAACAGCAAGTGGTTTTGATTCTCAAGCTCCAGATTTAACTGGAGTTGGTTATATGAAAATAATGAATGAGATTAGTAAAAATTGTAATCTTGATACTGTAACACTTGCTATAAATTTAAATACTGATGGTAAATACACAACAAAAGTTTGTAAAAACGGCATTACTTACAAATTAATTAATGCTAAGTAAAAAAGAAAGGGGTTAAATAATGAAAAAAATAATTAGTTTTTTTTGTATTAGTGTTTTAAGCATGATGTTGGTTGGTTGTGGTGATGATGAGTTTGTAAAATTTGCTAAAGAAGCAATAAAAGATCAAAAAGAATGGGCTATGCTTTATGATTTTAAAAATAACAAATTCTATCAGTATCATACTTATTCAATTCGTAAAAATCAAGAACCATCTTTTATAATTGATCGTGAATTGAAAAATTGCTCAGTTTCAAAAGAAGAAATAAATAAAGTAATATTATCTGACGATTCAATTAATTTAACTTGTGATTCATACTTTGTTGGTGATTTAAAAGTAAAAGTGAAAATTGTTGGTAAAAAATCATCATATGATCAAAATATTCTTGATAATGATTTTAATTATCTATTTAACTTTAACACTAACAAAGTATATTATAAAATTTCAGGTGATACAGATGAGCAAATGAAAAAAAATGCAGAAAAAACAAAAAGTTCATGTCACTCAAAAGATAAAGAAATTTATGACGATTGCGGTCTCTTTAATTCAAGAGAGAAAATAATTGGTTTATAAGTAATAATAAAAAGAGGGGATTCCCTCTTTTTATAAAATTGTTGGGAGTTTTACCTTTTTATTTTGTATATGTTGTATATCTTCTTCTTTTTCAATTTTAAACTTATTTAATAAATACTCTTTTTCTTTCAAATTACATTTTTTAGTAATTTCACTTCTGCTAAAATATAAAAAATAACTTATTTTATAATAAGTTAGCTTTAATTTTTTATTTTTATTAAATAATGTAATTATGTTATTTTTTAAGGTATTAATGATGTTAAAAAAGGGTTTTGAAAGGAAAAATGGTCGGCGAGAGAGGATTCGAACCTCCGACCCACTGGTCCCAAACCAGTTGCGCTACCAAGCTGCGCTACTCGCCGTTGGAAGCGCATAATACTGCGCTTCCTAAAAAGTGTCAATACCTACGATAAAAATTTATATCTGCTATGTCTTTATTTCGATAAAGGTGCTGGTGTTTTACCAATTCGTTGATAAAATTCAATGACAAAATTTTCGTAACGTTTATTCGCAACAGCTTCACGAATTTCAGCCATTAAACGTTGATAATAACGTAAATTGTGGATGGTATTTAGTCGTGCACCTAAAATCTCACCACACTTATCTAAATGATGAAGATATGATTTAGTATAATTTTTGCAAGTATAACAATCACAATGAGAATCAAGCGGAGTAGTGTCGTCTTTATATTTTGCATTACGAATTTTAATTACACCATTTGTGACAAATAAGTGACCATTACGTGCATTACGGGTTGGCATCACACAGTCAAACATATCAATACCTCGACGTACACCTTCAACTAAATCTTCAGGTTTACCCACGCCCATTAGGTAACGAGGTTTATCGGCTGGTAATTGTGGGCAAGTACCCTCCAAAATGCGATGCATATCAGCTTTAGGCTCTCCAACAGCTAATCCACCAACAGCATAGCCATCAAAGCCTATTTCGGTCAATCCTTTAATTGAGATATCACGTAATTCTTGATGTATTCCGCCTTGCACAATACCAAAGAGTGCATTTTTGTTGCCTAATTCATCAAAACGCTTTCGGCTACGTTTAGCCCAACGTAAAGACATTTCCATTGATTTTTTGACATAATCCCAATCAGCAGGAAACGGGGCGCATTCATCAAAAATCATCACAATATCAGAACCAAGATCATATTGAATTTCCATTGAAACCTCAGGTGATAAGAAAATCGAATCACCATTAATCGGATTACGGAAATAGACACCTTCCTCTTTGATTTTGCGGATATCACCTAAACTAAAGACTTGAAACCCTCCCGAATCGGTCAAAATTGGGCCATGCCACTGCATAAAATCATGTAAATCACCATGTTTTCGCATGATTTCTTGTCCAGGCCTTAACCATAAATGGAATGTGTTGCCTAGTAATATTTGAGCTCCAGTTGCAGTAACCTCTTCAGGGGTCATACCTTTTACCGTGCCATAAGTACCAACAGGCATAAATGCTGGTGTTTCAACGGTATATTCAACTCCACGACGATCGAATTTCATACGTCCTCGACGAGCAAGCCCATCGGTATTGTCTAGTTCAAATTTCATTTTTTTGTTAACCTCTTGCGACCAAATAAACAGTTTGGCGCGAATTATTGTTATAATACGTCACCGTATCATTAATTTTCGGTGTTAGTTTATCGTGCTAGGCATCAATAAACAATATTTGAAAGGATTTAAGACATTTGAAGCATATTAATTTATTTTTAATATCATGTTTTTCAATTAGTTTATTAGTTGGTTGTCAAAACTTCAATAATGAAGTTGCGCTAATTATTACATCAGACAAAATTAAACATTTATCTGAACAAGACATCGAGGCTATTGGAGCACAAGCGTGTGCTGACTCAGATAAACGATCTGTTATTGCTAATGAAAGTAGTTGGCTTACCCAAAAACTTGAAAAACTAACTCAAACGTTGCCTAAAAAGATTAATGATATTGAAGTAAATTACAAAGTTTATTTAAATACTGATCCTAATGCATGGGCAACAGCTAATGGTTGTATTCGCATAAATAGTGGATTAATAAAATTATTAAACGATAATGAATTACAGGCAGTTTTAGCTCATGAACAAGCTCATATTGCTCTTAAGCATGCTATAAAATCATTTAAACTAGCCCCTTATGTTGGGATAACCAATAAAGAGGTAATAGTTCTTGTTAAAGAAGATATTGCTCAACAATATGAGTTTGAAGCCGATCATTATGCCTTGGAATTATTAATGAGCAGTAATATTAACCCAATCGGGCTTGTAACTATGTTAAAAAAAATGCCGATTCATTCAAAAACAAAAACATCGCATCCATCAAATACAAAACGTATTGATCGTATTTTAGATCAATTAGGCAATAAATAAGTATTTATATAGATAAGCTTAATATAGCCATAAAGTTTGAACTTAGCTTAATTACATTGGATATTTATTTGATATTTATTAATATTTATTACTTTTCGCTGTAATAAACATAGCATCACCATAACTAAAAAATCGATAGTTTTCTTTAACAGCATGTTGGTAAGCTTTCATGGTGTTTTCATAACCAGCAAAGGCAGAAACAAGCATAATCAAAGTTGATTCAGGTAAATGAAAATTAGTTATGAGCGAATCAATGACCTTAAATTGATACCCCGGATAAATAAAAATTTGGGTATCGGCAAAAAAAGGAGCTATTTTTCCTGTGTTTTGTGCTGCACTTTCTAAAGCTCGAACAGAAGTTGTTCCCACAGCGATAACTTTTTTGTTTCGTGCTTTACATGCTAACACCGCTTCCACAACAGTTTCTGGCACTTCAGCATATTCAGAGTGCATAATATGGTTTTCAATGTTTTCAACCCTAACTGGTTGGAATGTTCCTGCTCCAACGTGTAAAGTGACAAATGCCATTTCGACGCCTTTCTGTTTTAGTTTTTCTAATAAAGGTTTATCGAAATGAAGACCCGCCGTGGGTGCAGCAACGGCTCCTGGCACTTTACTATACACTGTTTGATAAACTTCACGATCTTGTTCATTATCTGGGCGATCAATATATGGCGGTAATGGAATATGACCTATCTTATTTAAAACACTAAGCACATCGTCAGGAAATTGCAATTCAAATAAAGCATCGTGGCGTGTTAGCATGGTAACCTTAATAGGGTCATTTTCACCTAATATTAGTTCAGCACCTGCTTTGGGTGATTTTGAAGCTCTAATATGCGCTAGAGCTCGGTTATTATCTAAGATTCTTTCAATTAATATTTCAATTTTTCCACCTGAAGCTTTTTTTCCATATAAGCGAGCAGGAATAACTTTAGTATTGTTGAAAATAAGTAAATCACCCGGATTGATTTTATCGATAATATCAGTAAATACATTATCTTCAACTTTACCTGTATGGCTATCAAGAGATAAAAGTCGGCATGCACTTCTGTTTTTTGAAGGATGTTTGGCAATTAGTTCTTTAGGAAGATAAAAATCAAAATCGGATAGTTGCATAATCGTGTTCCTCAAAAATGAGGCATTAGTCTAAAGCCCGGATATTGTCTAATCAAGCAATTATTTGTTGATTATTATAAAAGTTACGTTAAAATTTAAATTGTCTAAAGAAATTAGGCATTTGACATTTATATTAATATAAGGAAAAGAGTATGAATAAACATCAAAAAACATTGTTAGTTGCACTACCTCTAGTTGCAGCAATGTCACTCGTTGGTTGTAAAAATATGAGCGCAGATGACTTAACTAGCCTTGGCATGAAAAGTTTGCAAGCTGCTACTCTAAGTGATAATGATGTTAAAGCATTAAGTCAACAATCATGTGCTGAAATGGATGCTCAATCAAGAATTGCTCCAGCAAAAAGCGCTTATACTAAACGATTAAATAAAATTGCAAAAACACTTGGTAATAATCTAAACGGTACACCAATCAACTATAAAGTATACATCACAAAAGATGTTAATGCATGGGCAATGGCTAATGGTTGTGTTCGTGTATATAGTGGTCTAATGGATATGATGACTGATAACGAAATTCAAGGTGTTTTAGGTCACGAATTAGGTCACGTAGCTTTAGGTCATAGTAAAAAAGCAATGCAAGTTGCTTATGCGACTGAAATTGCACGTGATGCAGCAGCAGCATCTGGTAATGCAAAAATTGCCGCTCTATCTAAATCTAGCTTAGGCGCTTTAGCATCTGCAGTGATTAATTCTCAATTTTCACAAAAACAAGAACAAGATGCGGATAACTATTCTTTCGATTTCTTAGTTAAGAAAAAAATTAATCCAGTAGGTCTTGCAACTGCATTTGATAAATTAGGTGGCGGTGACGCTTCAATCTTAAGTAGCCATCCATCTTCAACAGATCGTGCAAATAATATTCGTAAAAAAATCGCTGAACTTAAAAAATAAGCACAGTAATTTTTAATCAAAAGCGCTATTAATGGCGCTTTTTTTATTTGTTACCAATAAAATAAAATTTGAAGACGAAGCTAAGATTTAAAAGTTTCAAGGCGATTATTGATAATACATTGATCTTTAACCATTTCAAATGAAACCAAAACCCCTTCCAAATTAATACCTAGAGTAATCAAAATGTTATCGAAAACATAATAGTAACGCATGTGCTCTTCATAGATATGATCTTTAAATCTATAATTATGATTAAACTGATTGGTTAACTCAAACGGCTGACCAATTTTAAAGTCAAAACCAAGAAAATCTAAAATTTGATTTGCTTTATCACATAAGAAAGTGTTGTCTATAACTTCATCAATTGATAATGCCTCAACATTATCCGAAATATAAAAAAAGAGAATTTGATAACCACAGACTTTTCCTATTCCTGAAATATCACCATAACCGAAGTCTTCGATAATACGATACTCATCTAAATTAAAAAAAAGATCGATATCAAGTGTGGCGAATCTTGTTATTTGATACATACCAGCTAACTTACTATTAAATTTTTAGTTTTGAATGTTACTGAAAAAAGTTATTAACTCTTTACAAAGTTGCAAGTAATTTTCTTTTTAAAATAAGTCGAAGATCATCGCCCACCATAGCAATCGATTCAAATTGAAATTGTGGTGCTAATGAAAGCTTTTGCAGATTTGGCAATATACACATATCTAACGCATTATGACCAAGTAATTTTGGTGCATAATAAATAATTAATTCATCCACTAAATCTTGTTCTATTAGAGCTCCAGCCAGATGAGCACCAGCTTCAACCCAAACCGAATTTATTTGTTTTTCGGCTAATAATGCAAACAATTTAGATAAATCTATTTGTTTACAACTAGATGATTCTATAATTAATTTGGTATTTTGTTTTGCAATAAGGTTATCTTTTTTTCGTACTATCCATGTTTCACCTGGCTGATTGAAAATATTTTCAGTACCTGTTAGCTGAGCTTGACTATCAATAATTACACGAATAGGTTGCCGGATTTTTTCTGGTAGGTAGATTTTTTTTATTTCATCAGGTAATTCGTTATATCTAACTGTTAAACTTGCATTATCAGCTTGCACAGTCGCACGAGTACTTAAAATACAGCTTGCTTGAGCTCGGAACTGTTGCACATCTTCTCTTGCCTTATTTGATGTTATCCATTTGCTTTCACCAGATGCCATGGCAATTTTACCATCTAATGAGGCGGCTAGTTTAAGTTGAATATAAGGCAAACCTGTTCGCATGAGTTTTAAAAAGCCTTTATTAATAGCTTCTGCTTGCTCAGTTAAAACGCCAATGGTGACATCTATTCCTGCTTCTTTTAAGCGTTTAATACCATTACCTGCAACATTAGGGTTAGGATCTTGCATCGCAATTACTACACGAATGATGCCAGCTTTAATAAGCGCATCAGCACAAGGAGGTGTTCGACCAAAATGACTACAAGGCTCTAATGTCACATAAGCTGTTGCGCCGATTGCCTCATCACCAGCCATTTTTAGTGCATGAACTTCGGCATGAGGCTCACCAGCTTTTTGGTGATAACCTTTGCCAATTATTTGATCATCTTTAACAATGACACAGCCAACATTAGGATTTGGTGTTGTTGTAAAACGACCAAGCTTAGCCAAATCAATGGCTTGTTGCATATAGAAGTGATCTTTATTGCAAATTGCAGTCATATTGTTGATTATTTTTGTTGTAACTTAGCAATTTCATTACTAAATTGTTCGATATCGTCAAAACTAAAATAAACCGAAGCAAAACGAATATAAGCAATTTTATCTAGATTTTTAAGTTCTTCAATCACATAGTCACCAATTAATTTTGCTGGGACTTCACGTTCACCTGTTGCTCTTAGTTTAGATTTTATACGTGTAATCGCATCTTCAATGGCATCAAAACTCACTGGACGTTTTTCAAGAGCCCTTTTCATACCATTACGTAATTTATCTTCATTGAATGGTTCGCGAACTTTATTGCTTTTAATGACATTAGGCATAATTAATTCAGCAACTTCAAATGTAGTAAATCTTTCATTACATTCAACACATTGCCGTCTACGTCGGACTTGAAATCCTTCACCAACAAGACGTGAATCGATCACCTTTGTATCATCTGCATTACAAAAAGGACAGTGCATAAATGTATCCTTATGGCAACAAAATAATCATTACAATATCTGAAAATTTTGATTTAAACAAGGGTCTAATTGTTATGACGTTAATCATTATACTAGAAAAATAGGTATGGTTTATTCACCTTAAATGTTAGTTTTATCATCGATAGTATTAAAATACATGATGATGAAGATTCACCAAACATTCAAAAATTAGCCACCTATTTGGTGGCATAAAACACTTACCAATTTAATTTAATGAGAAAATCTCTTAATTTAGCAAAATCATCAGGCATACAATGAGAAAGCAATGTCATATCAGCTCGCTCTGCTAACTCTTTAGGCAATGGAACTGATTTACCTAAAATATCTTCAACCACTTCTTTAAATTTAGCAGGATGTGCCGTACCTAAAAATAGTCCATATTCACCCTCTTGTAACTGATCACACAGTGCTCGATAAGCAATTGCACCATGAGGTTCAGATAAGTAACCTTTTTGATCAAGTTCACAAACAGTTTGCTTAGCAACTTCATCCGAAACAGTAGCATGACCGAGTGATTTAAGATCCCATCCCTCACGCTTATAAATCTCTTCGATACGTGGCCAGTTATTTGGTTGGCTTACATCCATTGCATTCGATAATGTTGCAATGGTTGCGTGAGGTTCCCACTTACCAGTTTCTAAATAACGAGGTACTGTATCATTGGCATTCGTTGCGGCAATAAAGCGTTTAATAGGTAATCCCATTGTTTTCGCAAGTAGACCTGCTGTTAAGTCACCAAAATTGCCACTCGGCACAGAAATAACCAGCTGTTCACGTTGGGTTGATGTGAGTTGTGCAAAAGCTTCAAAATAGTAACAGATTTGTGCTAATAATCGGCTAATATTAATTGAGTTAGCGGAGTTTAAACCGATTGTTTTTTTCAAATCTTCATCATCAAATGCTTTTTTAACTAAGGCTTGACACGCATCAAAGTCACTTTGAATAGCAATTGTATGTATATTATCACCTAAAGTACAAAATAACTTTTCTTGTAATGGACTAATTTTACCTTCTGGGTATAAAATCACGACGCGAATATTTGGTAAATGATAAAACGCATGAGCAACGGCCGCACCAGTATCGCCAGAAGTAGCAGTCAAAATAGTAATTTTTTTGTCAGCAGCGACTTGCACTAAAGCTTGCGCCATAAAGCGTCCACCAAAATCTTTAAATGCTAATGTTGGTCCATGATATAGTTCTAATGAACCAATGTCTGCTTCCACAGAAGTTACTGGAGCAGGGAATTGAAATGCATTTTTAACAAGTCTATGCATATCATCACAGCTAATCTCATCACCAATAAAAGCAGATAAGATCTTGGCACTTCGAGTAATAAAATCAAGTTTTAATAACGACTCAATTTCGGATGATGAAAATTTAGGTAATTGTTGAGGAAAGAATAAACCTTGCCCTCTTCCTAATCCTTGTTGAACTGCTTGTGCAAAGCTAACTTGCTGGGAATGATCTTTTAAGTTATATAATTTCATAATATTTTCCGGTTATCTTTATGCTGTAATATTTCACTCTTCGTAATATCAACTTGTTCAATAATAGTTGGCATTTTTGTTATATTTAACTCTACTTTTTATAGTAAACATTAAATAACTCTTGTTCCTTGAGTATCAATTTTACAAATATGAGTAAAACCTTCATCATTTTGCAAATAATATTTTTTAAGTAATAATTCAATTTGCTGAGCTGTTTCAAGTTTATCTGCAATCACAAATATTGTTGGCCCTGAACCTGAAATACCCGATGACAAAGCACCAAGTTGCTTAACCCGTTTTTGAGTTTCATCAAAATTAGGTAATAATTGTTTACGATAAGGCTCAGCAATATTATCAAAAAGCATTGTGGCAGCCAGCTTAGGTTGTTTGGTATAACAAGCATGCAAAAATCCCCCCACATAGCGACCATGTGCTACACAATCAGACCTTTGATATTGAGCAGGTAAAATTGCACGTGCTTCAGCCGTTGATACCTTTATACCTGGATAAGCCATCACCCAATACCAATCATCAAAATGCGGAATCGACTCACTAATAATACCCATCTCATTAAGAATAAGTTGCATCCCACCTAAATAGCATGGCGCAACATTATCATAATGCACACTGCCCGAAATACGACCTTCAAGTTCTCCCATCATGGATAACATTTCAAATTCATTAAAAGGTTTATCAAAAAACTCATTTAATGCAACCAATGCACCAACTACTGAGCACGCACTTGAACCTAAACCAGAGCCAATTGGCATATTTTTTTCAAGAGTCATACTAACAGGTAAAGTTTTACCCATTGCTTGACAAAATCGCTGCCAACATTGAAATACAATATTATATTTTGGATCACGTGGTAGCTTTTTGACAAATTGACCTTTGCTAGTAAGGGAAAATTCGTTAGCAGATTCAACTGTAATACAGTCACCAAGCATAGCGCCACTAATCGGGCTAATTGCTGCGCCCAATATATCAAAACCAACGCTAATATTAGCCATTGATGCAGGCGCATAAACGGTTAAAGATTTATGACTCATTTAACCTCCGATTTTACCTGATGTTGTACGTAAAATATCAGCAAAAACACCTGCTGCAGTAACATCATTACCAGCACCATAACCACGTAATACAAGAGGAATAGGTTGATAATAACGAGTATAAAAAGCTAAGGCATTTTCGCCATTTTTGACTTTATAAAGAGGATCTTCGCTATCGACAGCTTCAATTCTAACACTGCATTGATGGTTTTCTATGCTACCCACATAACGTAGAACTTTACCTTCTTTTGCTACTTGTTCAGATTTTGCTTTAAAATGTGCATCTAACTGCGGTAATTTGGCCATGAAATCATCAATGCTACCTTGTGCATATTCAGGAGGTAATACGGATTCGACATTGATTTGATCCAATTCTAATTGTAAACCTGATTCTCTAGCTAAAATAAGTAACTTTCTAGCTACATCGGTTCCAGATAGATCGTCTCGAGGATCAGGTTCAGTAAAACCTTTCTCTTTAGCCAATTTAGTTGCTTCAGACAGTGACATGCCTTCATCAAGTTTACCAAATATAAAAGAAAGCGATCCAGATAGAATTCCCGAAAACTTGATTAACTCATCACCTGCATTAAGTAGATTTTGAAGATTTTCAATTACCGGTAACCCTGCCCCTACATTGGTATCATATTGGAATTTACGCTTACTTTTTGCAGCTTCTTGGCGTAAGCGTAAATAGTAGGCCATTGAGCTGGTATTTGCTTTTTTATTTGGTGTAACGACATGAAAGCCATTAGCTAAAAAATCAGCGTATTTGTCAGATACTTCGCTACTAGAAGTACAATCAACAAGAATCGGATTAAGTAATCGATTAGATTTGGCAAACTCAATAATACTATCTAATGAATATTTAGTATCACTCTGTTTGATTTGATCACGCCAATTACTAAGATCAATACCGTCTCTATTGGTTATGCTGTGTTTAGAGTTAAACAAACCACATACTCGCAAATCAATCTGTTTGTTTTTAAGCCATTTCTGTTGACGTCCAATTTGGTCGACAAGCGCACCACCGACCCCACCAACACCAATAACAAAGACATCAAGCATTTTATCAGTACCAAATAACATCTGATGCGCAACACGAACGCCCATTACAGCAACATCATTATCAACTACAACTGAAATTGAGCGTTCAGATGAACCTTGTGCTATAGCAACAATATTAATATTAGCTCTGGCTAATGCTGTAAAGAAATTAGCTGATAAACCTCGTAAGGTACGCATACCATCGCCCACTACAGAGATAATAGCAAGCCTTTCCATCACCTCGATCGGTTCAAGTAATCCATCTTTTAATTCTAAGAAAAATTCATCACTTAAAGCTTCTTCTGCACGATAAAGTTCTGTTTGTGGCACACAAAAACTAATGCTGTATTCAGATGATGATTGAGTAATAAGTACAACTGAAATGCCAGCATAAGACATTGCAGAAAACACACGTGCCGACATACCAACCATACCTTTTAACCCTGGACCTGAAACATTGATCATTGCCATGTTATTTAAATTGGTAATACCTTTTACAGGTGTGGTTGAGTCAACAATATTAGCACCAATTAATGTGCCTGGTGCATCAGGGTTATTTGTATTTTTGATTAAACAAGGAATCTGAAATTGGGCAATAGGTAAAATAGTTCTTGGATGAAGTACTTTTGCTCCAAAATATGAAAGTTCCATCGCCTCTTGATAAGACATTGTTTTTAGTAATTTGGCATCTGGTACAATACGGGGATCACAAGTATAAACTCCATCAACATCGGTCCATATTTCACAGCTATTTGCTCTTAAACAAGCTGCTAATACGGCTGCAGAATAATCAGAACCATTTCGTCCAAGCACAACTAATTCACCTTTTTCATTACCAGCGGTAAAACCGGGCATTAGAATAAAATTGTCTTGTGGAATGTGCATTTCAGCAATTCGATGAGCCGATTCAGGTATATTAACAGTCGATTCTAAATAACCACCTTCTGCAATAAGCATAGCAACAGGATCTATTACCGTGATCGTATGGCCTCTTGCTTTGAGAAGTTCTTGCATAATAGCAATTGATAGCTTTTCTCCACGACAAATAATTGATGCATTGATACTATCAGGACATTGACCGAGTAAACGGATACCTTCAAGTAATTGCTTAACATGCTTTAATTCATTAAGAGCAAAATGCTTCATCTTTTCATAAGCAAAATTAGGGTGAGCTTTTGCAAGACCTGCTAATAGATCTGCAAATATCTTTTCAGCATCATAAATGTTACTTTTGATATCTTGCCCAGCAACCGTTTTTTCAACCATGGCTACTAAATGGTTGGTAATTTTAGCAGGTGCCGATAAAACAGTGGCGGTTTGCTCTTGTTTAGCATTATTTTCAATAATTTCTGCAACTCGCAAAAAGCGTTCTGCGTTAGCAACAGATGTTCCTCCAAATTTTAAAACTTTCATATCACACCTTACTTATTATCTTAGTTTATGCCCATTACTATCTATAATTATAGTTTTTAGAACTTATTTATAGGTATTAAAAATCTTGTAGTCTTATCATGCTAATTCTGTTTTTAATTTTTTTGCACAGGTTAACTACTTTATTTCCATGCAAAATAAAAAACCCGCCTTTAGGGGGCGGGTTTTTTAATATTTATTGAAAAAATCAACCCGCCCTAGATAGCATAATAGTACCTAAGGTGCTAATAATTCCTGTCATACTAACTAAAATTATCATGATTTTCCCTAAAAAATATTTAATTAAACTAAAAACAAAACAGCCCAACATTTTCATGTCAGGCTGTAATTTTAAAAAACCTTTTTGCTATTTTCGTATTCATTAACAACTTTATTCAATGCTTGATATATGCACTTTTCATCTTGTTTTTTTAATGCTTCATCTAAAATATTAAGATACGATAACATTAGCTTTTGATTATCTTCGGCAAATTGCGGCGATACTTCTTGATCTTCATATAACATAACATACGTACGAGCAAATCCAAAAATCAAAAAATAAACCGATGCATTTTTTGGATCTTCTTGAATTAATGCTCTCATTGCCTTTCTTAACTTTACATAACTATCAGTACCAGGCAAACTTGTCGCAAATGTTTTCGTTACTTCAGAAAATGTCATTGCCATAAACCTCAATCAAAATCACAAGAAGAAAGAATAACAACCCATTAGCATAAGTGCAAGTCTATTTTGTTTGCCAAACAAATTTTTTTAATTTTCGCTAAAAATCAGCAAAAAAACTTAATAATGGAAGTTATATTATTTAGCCTCTTTACAAACAGACAATCCTGCCGATGCTTGTGCAACAGGCATTATTTCAATTGAGTTAACATTAAAATGATTTGGTGTATTAATTAACCAAGAGACAGTATTAGCTATATCTTCGGGAGTAATAAATTCAACACCTTGATAAACCTGTGCGGCTTTCTGGTTATCGCCATGAAAGCGAACATTTGAAAACTCTGTACCACCACATAATCCCGGTTCGATATTAGTAACTCTAACCTTTTTCCCTAATAAATCGGTACGCAAATTAGCACTAAATTGTTTAACAAAAGCTTTAGATGCACCATAAACATTTCCGCCTTTATAAGCATAAGTACCAGCCACAGATCCAAGATTAATAATATAACCAAAATTGCGCTCAACCATTTCTGGTAAAATTTGTCGAGTTAGGTTTACTAGCCCAATAATGTTAGTTTCAATCATTGTTTCCCAATCGTTATAATCTGCTTCATAAGCAGGTTCTAAACCTAATGCTAGACCTGCATTATTTATTAAAATATCTATGGGCTTAAATTCATTTGGTAATTGCAATAAAATAGTATTTACTGCATCTTTTTTAGTTATATCTAATGGTAATGAAAGAAAATTAGCACCTAACTCATCTGCAATGTTTTGCAGTTTATCTGCACGTCTAGCTAAGCCTACAACTTTATAACCATCTGCTATAAGTTTACGGCAGATAGCTTGCCCAAATCCAGAGGATGCACCAGTAACCAAAGCTATATTCATATTAAATCCCCTTATAAACTAAGTTAAAATTGGAGTATATTTCGATAAACGACTATATGCATAAACAAAAAGTAGTACATAAAAATATACTGAAACACATAGTTACCTGAAAGTTTTTTACAAAAAACTATCTAATATCTATAAAAAACCCGCTAATTAAGCGGGTTGATATTTAATACTTCATTTAGCAGGTTCTTCTGCTGGTTCTTCATCTTTTAGCGGAACAATCAAGGTATCAATATGTGTATTATTGATAAGTTGACGAGCAGAAGACATCAACTTACTCCAAAAGTCTTGATGATGACCACACACGACAAGATCAGCGCCATATTCATGAATTGCTTCGATTAATACTTGGTCAAATTCACCATTCCCAGAAAGAGTATGAGCTATAGGATATCCCGCATCATTGGCTAGTTTATTTAATGCAATATGCGCATCTTCAGTAATTCGGTCTTTCATATCATTCATATTAATATCAACTAAACCAGTATAAAGATCAGAATAATTAATACCAACATGAATCAAAGATATTTGAGCATTATATGGCCTAGCCATAGAAACTGCTTTTTCGACAAGAACTTCACTTTCAGGTGATAAATCTACTGCAACTAATATGTGTTTATAAGCCATGATACATTACTCCTTCCAATTTAACGGTCAGATAAAACTACAAAATTGATACTCTCTTTTTACTACTAAATCAATTTTTGAGCAAGCCAAAAAAGTGACCCAGATAACAAAATTGAAATTGGAAGTGTTAAAATCCAAGTTAACGCAATATTTTTAATGGTCTTACTTTGAACGCCACCACCATCAACAATCATTGTACCTGCCACAGATGAAGAAAGAACTTGAGTTGTTGAAACAGGCATACCAGTATAACTTGCAATCCCAATTGATAAAGCCGTAGTGATTTGTGCAGACACGCCCTGTGCGTAAGTCATCCCTTTTTTACCAATTTTTTCACCAATAGTAATAGCTACACGACGCCATCCTATCATTGTTCCAATTGCTAGTGCTGAAGCTACCGAAATAATGATCCAAATCGGCGCATATTCAACAGTTTTAAGTAAATCGTTATTCAAAGATTTCAGATATTGTTTTTCCTCTGCTGTTACATTAGCTTGTTTAGCAACATGCGAAACAGTATCCGATAAACATAATAATATGCGTCTAGCTTGTGAACGTTGTTCAACAGTGAGTGATTCATAATTATTCATTTTATTAAATAAATTATGAGCAATACCCAGTGTGATAAATGAATGTGAATAGTCACAATGATACTTATTCAAATCGCCTTCTGGAATACTTGTGTCTAATGCAGGTTGTTTACCTATTATCGTAGTTAGATCATCATTGTGAGTAACAAAGTACTCCTGAATATTATCAATAGCATTACGAGTGTTAGTAATATCATAGGTAGACGCATTCATATTAACAATAAAGCCAGCAGGAGCGATACCCATCAATACTAACATTAATAAACCAATACCTTTTTGTCCATCATTAGCACCATGAGAAAAACTCACACCTGCAGCAGAAATAATAAGCATTATTCGGATCCAAAAAGGTGGCTTTTTCTTACCATAAAGTTTTTCTCGCTGCTCTGGAGTCATAAAGATGCGTTCTCTTTTTTTACTACTCTTTTTACTTTGCCCTTTACGTGTCCAATACTTACGCAGACAAAAAATCATTAATCCAGCAATAACAAGACCAACTATTGGTGAAACAATCAAGGATAAAAAGATTTGAATCATCTTAGGAATATTAAGCGCATCAATAATTGATGTATCCATAACCAATGCATTTGCAAGTGCTACGCCAATAATAGAACCAATTAAAGTATGTGAACTTGATGCAGGAATACCAACAAACCAAGTACCTAAATTCCAAATGATTGCTGCAAATAAAATAGAAAATACCATAGCAAGCCCATGAGTAGAGCTTACATTAAGTAATAAATCAGTTGGTAACAAATGCACAATGGCATAAGCCACACTAAGCCCACCAAGTAGTACGCCAAAGAAATTAAATACTCCGGCCATAAAAACGGCAAGTTGTTCTTTCAATGCCCTTGTATAAATAACAGTGGCAACAGCATTAGCAGTATCATGAAATCCATTAATAGCCTCATAAAAGAGTACAAAAAGTAAAGCTAAGACTAATAATATAATGGTTGAAAATTCTAAATCAGCAAATAGATGAAACATAATATATCTTTCTGTTGTTAATTAGCGCCACTATTATCCTTGAGAATAAGCTAATGAGCAAAACAATTTTTTACATTTTTCGTTTAGCATAACGTGCCGCCAAAAAAGCACAAATCATTAATTGGATTTGATGAAAGATCATTAAAGGTAGGATCAAAATACCCATCATCGACATGGGGAAGATAACACTTGCCATTGGAATACCGCTTGCTAGGCTCTTTTTTGAACCACAAAATACAATTGTGATTTCATCTTGTTTGCTAAAACCAAAAAATCTTGCACTATAAGTGGTAATAAATAAAACTATAACTAACAGAATAATTGAGAAAAATATAATATTTAACAAAGATAAAAAACCGACTTGCGACCATATACCATTAACAACTGCATCACTAAACGCGACATAAACCACTAATAAAATCGACAAACGATCTGTTTTAGAAATAATATTTTTATACTTATCTACCCATTGACCAATAAAACGTCTAGATAAATGCCCGACAACAAATGGCAACATCAGTTTCAGCATAATAGAGGTAATGGCATCAATTATGTTCATTGATGCCGAGGTTTGAGTATGTATTAACAATCCAACTAAAAGCGGGGTAATAAACACCCCCAATAACGTTGATGCTGAGGCACTGCAAATAGCTGCTGCCACATTACCTTTAGCTATTGAAGTAAATGCTATTGCAGACTGCACTGTTGCTGGTAAAACACAAAGATAAACAAAACCTAAATAAATATCATGTGATAAAAAAGTGGGCACTAATAACTGCATCATCATGCCTAAAACTGGGAATATTACAAATGTAGTTGTAAATATTAACAAATGTAATCGCCAATTTTTTATACCAGAGACAATTGCTTGAAAAGAAAGTTTTGCGCCATGCATAAAAAATAGCAAGCCAATAGCAAAAGTTGTAAGGTATTCAAAAACCGTTTTAGCCTGTCCTTCACAAGGAAAAAAGCTAGCTGTAATCACAACACAAATTAGAATCAATAAGAATGAATCAATCTTAACACGTTGAAATATATTCATGATTTTTAATATCTTTGATTAACAAGAATAAAAAAATCGCCACAAAAGTGGCGATATACAAGAAAGATAAAATTTATTCTAAGAAACTACGAAGCACATCAGATCGACTTGGATGACGTAATTTTCTCAGCGCCTTAGCCTCAATTTGACGAATACGTTCACGAGTTACATCAAATTGCTTACCAACTTCTTCTAGCGTATGATCTGTATTCATATCAATACCAAATCGCATACGTAACACTTTCGCTTCTCTAGGCGTTAATCCTGATAAAATATCGCGAGTTGCGCTACGTAAACTCTCAGAAGTCGCCGCATCTAGCGGTTGCTCAAGAGCTGTATCTTCAATAAAATCACCTAAATGCGAATCCTCGTCATCACCAACTGGTGTTTCCATCGAAATTGGCTCTTTAGCAATTTTAAGCACTTTACGAATTTTATCTTCAGGCATTTGCATGCGTTCAGATAACTCTTCAGGTGTTGGTTCACGACCGATTTCCTGTAACATTTGACGAGAAATACGATTTAACTTATTAATTGTTTCAATCATATGTACCGGAATACGAATTGTCCTTGCTTGGTCAGCTATAGAACGAGTAATCGCTTGTCTTATCCACCAAGTTGCATAAGTTGAGAATTTATAACCACGACGATATTCAAATTTATCAACTGCTTTCATCAAGCCAATATTACCTTCTTGGATAAGATCTAAGAATTGTAATCCTCGGTTGGTGTATTTTTTCGCAATAGAAATAACTAGTCGTAAGTTAGCTTCTACCATTTCTTTCTTAGCTCGACGTGCTTTAGCTTCGCCAATAGACATACGTCGATTAATATCTTTGATTTGCTCAATAGAAAGACTTGTTTCAGTTTCAATTTGTTGTAACAAATCAACTTGAGCTGCAATTTGAGTTTCAAAATCTTTTAGATTATCCGCAAACGCACCTTTCGATGATAAAGCTTTCTTAAACCAATCCATGCTATTTTCATTGCCTGTAAAATAAGTCATAAATAGTTTTTTCGGCATTTTGCATTTTTCAACACAAATCCTCATAATAACACGTTCATGAGTTCTAACACGCTCCATCATGCTTCTCATGTTATTAACAAGAATATCAAACTGCTTAGCAACTAAACGGAATTGTTTAAATATTTCTGATAGATTTTCGATCTCTTTTTGTGCTTTTTTATGAGCACGGCCATATTTTTTAATAGCATCAGACGTTTTATCATGTTGCTCTTTTAATTCGGCAAATTTAGCTTTAGCAACTTCGGGATCGATAGAAACATCATCATCAGTTGATGCCTCGTTTTCGTCATCCTCACTATCATCATCGCTATCATCGATTTCAATTTCGGTTTCACTAACTTCTAAATCTTCAGGTAACTCTTCAACAACTTCTTCAGCATTTGGATCAACAAAACCTGTAATTAAATCAGATAAACGAACTTGTCCACTTTCGATTAAATTATATTGCTCTAAAAGATAAGTTATAGCTTCTGGATATTCGGATACCGAAGTTTGAACTTGATTAATACCATCTTCAATACGCTTAGCAATATCGATTTCGCCTTCACGCGTTAACAGTTCAACCGCTCCCATTTCACGCATATACATACGAACAGGATCAGTTGTTCTACCAATTTCTGACTCAACATTAGATAATACTAATGCTGTTGCAGCTTCAACAGCTTCTTCATCAGGGACATTATCTGAAAGTAATAACTCATCAGAATCAGGGGCTTCTTCAAGAACTTGAATCCCCATATCATTAATCATTTGGATAATATCTTCAATCTGATCTGAATCAATAATCTCTTCAGGCAAGTGATCGTTGACATCAGCATAGGTCAGGTATCCTAGCTCCTTACCTCGAATGATTAGGAGTTTTAACTGTGATTGAGAATTTTGCTCCATAAAGGTATCCATTTTAGTTATTTGGTCATTTATATTATGCATGTAGAACAATATCTGGAATCTACACGTACTCTATATATTTAGTCTTTTTTTGATAAAACAAGTATTAAAGTCGCCAATTCTTTTTTCTCTGCGGTGCTTAAGCCGGAGACTCTCTCTTTTGCGATTAGTTCATCTTGCCTTTGGGCGAGTATATTATCATATAACTCTTTTAAAGTATGTGAAAAAATTGAGCCTATTTCGCCATCTTGATAATGACACTCCCAGGTGGATAAACGATTCAACTGCTTATAAAACGGTCTATCCATACACTCTATTAATATTTGTGCAGTAGTTATATTGGGATAACGTTGACATAGTTCAAGTAATTCAACAAAAATCTCGATCCCGGCCATTTTAACCTGGCGAATCACATTTATATCAGAAACTTGCTCAGCAAGATTAGGATATTGAAGTAATAAACCAATTAAAACTCGCATCGTTGTTAATTTCATTTGTGATGTAGGCGCTTTTTCATTTGCCTTTTCATCACGTTGGGAACGATTTTCTTGAATTAATTGTTCTAATTGAGATACATCAAGTAAACCTAAATAATTACCGAGCTTCTGCAGTAAATTTAATCTAAAGGCTTTTGCCTTAATTTGATCAAGTAGCGGTAAAGCTAGCGAACTCAATTTTGCTTTTCCTTCAGCCGTTTTTAAATCAACCTGTTTCAAAAGTTCATCAAATAAAAATTTCGACAAATTTGAAGATTCATTTAAATATTTTTCAAAATTATCCTTACCGACTTTACGCACAAAACTATCAGGATCTTCATCTTGAGGTAAAAAAGCAAAAGTTATTTTCTTACCATCGATTAAGCAAGGTAATAAAACATTAAGTGCCCGCCAAGCAGCGCTTCGTCCAGCATTATCGCCGTCATAACAAAATATTACCGAATCTGTTGCTCTAAATAATAATTTAATATGCTCCTCTGATGTAGCCGTACCTAAAGCAGCAACAGCATAATCAATGCCATATTGAGCAAGCGAAACCACATCCATATAACCTTCAACCACCATCAGTTGCTGAGGATTACGATTGACTTCTAGCGTTTCATAAAGTCCGTAAAGTTGAAAGCCTTTATGAAAAATGGGGGTTTCTGGTGAATTAATATATTTTGCAGAATCATTAATGATAGTTCGTCCACCAAACGCGATAACATTGCCTTGTCTATCGCGAATAGGAAACATGATTCTTCCACGAAAACGGTCATATTGATTACCCCTATCGTGGCTGACTTGCATGCCGGCTTGTTCATAAAGTGCTTCTTCAGCTTTTGTTTTAACCACACTTTGTGAAGTTAAATGCCACTCATTAGGCGCAAAACCAATTCTATACCGTGCTATAATTTCTGCATTGAGTCCCCGTTGCTCAAGATATTTTTGAGCATCAGTAGATGTAGATAATGCTAATTGTTGCTGATAAAAATCAGTGATTTTGCCCATCAAAGTATATAGATCTCGACGTACATTTCTAGATTCAATGTGCTTTGATTGATCAATTTGATTTTTATCGTTATCAATATAAGGGACACGAATCCCTTGCAAGCTAGCTAACTCCTCAATAGCTTCAGGAAAAGATAACCGCTCATATTGCATTAGAAAATTAACAACAGATCCTGATGCGCCACATCCAAAACAATAAAAGATCTGTTTTTTTTCATTAAGAGAAAACGAAGCTGTTTTTTCATCATGAAAAGGGCAACAACCAAAATAATTATTCCCCTTTTTTTTCATTTTAACGCGTTTACCAATCACATCAAGAATGTTAGTTCGAGCAGTTAAATCCAAGATGAAATCGCGAGGAATAAGACCTTTCATGATAAAACTTTAACCAGTTATGGTGTTATAAAAAGACAACAAGCCGTATCAAAATACGGCTTGTTAGAATTCTTTATATCAAAAAGATAATAAATTGATTTTTAATATCAATTTTAGTTTTCAGTATAAATAATCTTAAAATATTAATATAAGCGAGTGCGACGAGCGTTTTCTCTTTCTAATTTTTTAGCATGGCGTTTAACAGCTGCTGCTTTAGCTCGTTTACGAATAGTAGTTGGTTTTTCGTAAAATTCACGATTACGAACTTCAGCTAAAACTCCTGCTTTTTCACAAGAACGTTTGAAACGACGTAACGCTACATCGAAAGGTTCATTTTCACGTACTTTAATTACTGGCATGTGCCTCTCACCTCAAATTTGTTTAATATCACAAGGGATTAAAATTAGTGCGCAATTTTACCCTCAATCGATATATGTTGTAAAGTAAAAAATAGAATTATTACAAGATAACAAATTAATTTGCTAATCAGCATATAGAGTCAGATAATAAATCAAATCTAATTGAGAATAAACAGGAGTATTTCATGCCATCATTAATTACTGGTCAATATCCAAAGCGCCGCCTACGCCGTAATCGTGCCCATGACTTTAGTCGTCGTATGGTTGCAGAACATAGTTTGACGGCCAACGATCTAATTTATCCGGTTTTTATTGTTGAAGGAAATAATATTACTGAATCAATTACCTCGATGCCAAACGTTAATCGAATGAGTATTGACGTATTGTTAAAAGAAGCGGAACAAGTAGCTAAATTAGGAATTCCTGTTCTTTCACTATTTCCCGCTATTGAACCATCAAAAAAAACCTCATTAGCACAAGAAGCATATAACGAAAATGGGTTAGTACCAAAAGCTGTTCGAGCATTAAAAAAAGAAATTCCAGAGCTCGGTGTATTAACTGATGTCGCACTTGATCCATATACCACGCATGGACAAGATGGCATTATTGATGAACAAGGGTATGTACAAAATGATATCTCTGTTGAAACGCTTGTTAAACAAGCATTAATGCAAGCTCAAGCAGGTGTGGATATTATCGCACCAAGTGACATGATGGATGGACGCATTGGAGCAATACGTAACGAACTCGAAAAGCATGGTTTTTTTAACACACAAATTATGGCTTATTCCGCAAAATACGCATCAAGTTTTTATGGACCTTTTCGTGATGCTGTCGGCTCTGCGAAAAATATTAAAGGTGGTAATAAAAAAACTTATCAACTCGATCCTGCTAATAGTAATGAAGCATTACAAGAAATCTATCAAGATTTAAGTGAAGGCGCAGATATGGTCATGGTTAAACCTGGTATGCCTTATCTTGATATTGTTCGAAGAGTGAAAGAAACTTTTGCCGTCCCAACTTTTGCTTATCAAGTTTCTGGTGAATATGCTATGTTAACAGCGGCAATTCAAAATGGTTGGTTAGATGAAAAATCAGCAATTATGGAATCTTTACTTTGCTTTAAACGTGCTGGTGCCGATGGAATATTAACCTATTTTGCCAAACAAGTAGCCGAATGGTTGCATCAACAAAAATAATATTTTTTGAAATACTGCTCTTTTCAAATTGGAAGGAGCATTTAATTACCTATCTAGTATCTCATATTCATCAAATCACATTATTAATCATATTATTTAATAGCACTTTTTCACTTCTTTTTAATTCACCAGTATAAGAAATTGATAGATAAACATTAATTATCATATTTATACTTGGACAATTATTGTACTTTACTAGAAAATGTAAAAAAGTTTCAGGAAAGCTATATGTTTATGTAAAAATCTGATAATATTTACGGGGATAAGTGATAAGGGAATAAAAAATGATTTATGAACTCGTACCAAACGAATTACATGATGAATTTAAAGCTTTTCATCATGACCTAGAAGAAATAACATCGCAACATGTGCAATCTTGTCCCTTCTGTAAAAAAACTGAATTTTATATAATTCGTTCAAAACCTAATAAAACATATCGTTGTAAAGACTGTCATAAATATTTTACCGTTTCAACCAATACTCCTTTCTATCGTTTAATGCCCTATAATTGGTTAGAGTTTATTTTTACCAACCGAATAAATAAAATGGGCTATAAAGAAATTGCGGACAGACTCGAAACATCGCTCGAAAAAGTTATACGACGAGATCGAGCTATTATTAACTATCTTCAAAGCTATTATCCATCATTACATAACTGGTATACACATCAAAAACAAACAAAACTAATGCCATCTTTAGTGGAACAATACAATACCATTAAAGATAAAGTAACTGCCTTATTGAATGAACAAAATCCAACTTGTAAACACTGTGGTTCTAACGAAACAACCAAAATTGGTTCTCGCACTTGCTATCGCTGCAAACGGTGTCGACATAGCTTTAGTCTTTTAAGCAACACTAGTTTAAACCGTATACCCAAACCTGAATTGTGGTTACAATTCATTGAGTTACTTGTTTCTGGGGCTAATAACTCACAAATAGGAAAAGCTTTAAATTTACACAATGATACAGTACGTAAATGGCGCTCTGCTTGGTACTATATGATGAAAGATTGGCAATGTGAAGCACTTGCAGTATGGTGCAAAAATAAATAAGAAAACAGGATAAAAGGAAAATAGAACTATGAGAAAAAATAATTTATTTTTATATACGTGCATAATTAGCAGTACAATACTAATTAACGGTTGCGATGATAAAAAAACATCTGACAAAAAATCCTTACCACAACTACCAACAGCAGTTATTAATAGCTACCTTTTCCATACTGAGCCAGAGCTCTTACCATTTAGTAAAATGATTAAACAACAGCATATTCAAGGCTCATCAACTAAGATAATTAACTACAATGACAAAGGCTTTGTAGCTAATTATGATTTAGAAGGGCTACATGGCGAAATTAACTACGACACAGCTAAATATAGCTACGGCATGGGCGATACCAGAAACGTTTACGATATTACTTTTGATTCTTCACAAAATATACTAGGTATGAAAAACAATGAAAATGATATCGTCGCAAGTTCAGAGTTCGATGAACAAGATCGTTTAGTTGAAACAACTCTATCGCATTTTGCAGAAAATAATATCATTTTTAACAGCAAAATTATTTATGACAACAATCGTGTAGAACTCGTGTTATATAATGCCTATATTCCTGTAGATGAAAAAACAAAATTCCCTGTGTTGGCTCAAGAAAAAGAATTTGTATATAACGCAAACAATCAATTAGAAAAAACTATTATCAAAACCTTTAAATTATCATCAAATGGAGACATCATCATTAATGATAAAAACGAACAAGAGGTAGAACTAATAGAAACTTGTACTTATTCAGATTATAATCCAAACAGTGATTGGACTAAAGCTGTGTGTATTACAACAGGTGACGAATCAAAAACAGTTAATCTAACAAGAACAATTCAATATAATTAGTCATTGCCATGTTCATCATATTCGCGGCAAAGTATAATTGTATCCTCAATTAAGCGTCTAGCAATGGTGCCATACTCAGGAATTTTAGGTAACTCTGTATAATGGTACCAATTTGCTTCAATGAGTTCGTTTTTATCTACCACTATTTCACCGCTATCATAATCAGCTAAATAAGCCATCATTAATGAATTTGGAAATGGCCAAGGTTGCGAACCAACATAACGAATATTTTTAATTTTTATTTTTGATTCTTCAAATACTTCTCGTTCAACGGCTGTTTCCATTGTTTCACCGATTTCAGTAAAACCAGCTAAAACGGTATATAAGTTATCTTGATTATGCCTAACATGCTTTGCTAATAAAATTTTATTATTATGACGAATTGCCACAATAATAGATGGCGAAATTTGTGGATAATAACGCTCTTTACAATGATCGCATAGACAACACCATTCTGTGCTACTAATATACATCTCATGCCCACAATATCCACAATATTTATGGGAACGATAAAATTCAGAAAGTTGCACAGCCCGACCAGCTAAATTAAATAATGATTGATCTGTTCTATCAAGTAATGAACGAACTGGACTCATCGCATTTTTCATTTCATCACAAATCAGCCAAGCTGTTTGCCCATTCCATTCACCTATTGGTTGAGCAAGTTTATTGGTAAAACCAAATTCATCAGCACACCCAACAGGAACTTCACCATTAGGCAGCCATAATCGTCCATTAGCACTTACAAACCAATAACCGTTTTCATTACCTATTAAATTAAATTGTTGCTGTATATTCATATTATTAACACCAAAGATAAAAACAAAAAAGGAGGATTACTCCTCCTTTTAATCGATACTATTTCTTTTTCTTCTCGTGAAGTCCCTTTTTCTCAAGTTCCCAGTAAATAATTCGTTGCTGAGCAATTGTGAATAAGTTACTGACGATATAATATAAAACCAAGCCTGATGGGAACCATAAGAAGAACAACGTAAAAATTAATGGCATATAAGTCATTAATTTTTGTTGTAGTGGATCGGTAACAGGTGTTGGTGACATTTTCTGAATTAAAAACATACTGACACCCATTAATAAAGGCAAAATATAGTATGGATCTTGCGCTGATAAATCATAAATCCAAAGCGCAAATGGCGCATGTCGTAGTTCAACTGTACTACTTAACATATAGAACAATGATAAAAAAATCGGCATTTGGATAATTAATGGCAGACAACCACCTAATGGATTCACTTTTTCTTGCTTGTAAAGCGCCATTGTTTCTACACTAATTTTTTGCCTATTATCACCATAACGCTCTTTTAAAGCTTGTATGCGAGGCTGTAACAACTTCATTTTCGCCATTGAACGATACTGAGCACGAGTTAATGGGAATAAAATACCTCGAACAATAAATGTGATAACAATAATTGAGAAGCCCCAGTTACCAACAAACCTCTGAATAAACTTCAACAAATAAAACAACGGTTGTGATAAAAACCATAACCATCCATAGTCAACAACTAAATCAAGATGATTGGCTGTTTCTTTCAATTGGCTTTGAATTTCTGGTCCTAACCATAATTTTGCACCAATAATTTGTGAACTCCCCGCAGGAATAACTGCTGATTCACTTTTGAAACCAATTGTTGCTTGAGAATTATTAGTCGTTGCACGAGAATAAAATAGATTATTTTTATCCTGTGCGGGTACCCATGCGGAAGCAAAATAGTGTTGCAACATCGCAATCCAACCCGTTTGAGTCTCAACCGATAAAGCTTTATCTTTGATATCATCAAAACTGTATTTACTATAATTAGAACTAGAACTAGAGTAAGCTGTACCACGGAATGCGCTTTGTCCTAATCCACTACCACCTTCGGTTGGAATATCATCAGGTAATTTAATTGTTTGTTTTAATTGACCATACATGGCAACATCAACAGGTGCACTGCTTTGGTTATTAATATCATACTGAACATCAATAGAATAACTACCACGGTGTAATATATAGTATTTAGTATAACTTACACCATTAACTTGATAAGTAAGAGGAACACGCAATTCATCTTGCCCATCAGCTAAAACATATTCTGACTTTTCAGTTTGATAGACTGGGCGTTTTGATCCTTGATTTGCATTATCAGGACCATCCTTACCTGTTAATCCGCTTTCAGCAACATAAACAAAATCTGGACGAGATGTTAATAATTGGAAAGGCGTACCAGAATGAAGCGTTTGCTCATATTTCAATAATTGTGCAGCCTGAACATCCCCACCATAAGTATTAATAGTGAGTGACAGCACATCTGATTTTACAGTAATTGTTTTACCTACTGCGCCAGCTATTGAGCCATCATCACTTTGTTGTGTTAATTGGTTTTCGATCGGGGGTTTAGGTGTGTGATCTTCTTCCCACGCTTTCCAAATAAAAAAAGATACAAAAAGTAAAGCAATGACTAAAATATTACGTTGAGATCCCATTAGTGTTTTTCTCTATTGGTTTTAATTTTTGGAGGAACAAAATCTTCTCCTCCTTCATGTAAAGGATGACATTTTAATACACGTTTAACGGTTAGCCAACCACCTTTTATTAATCCAAAGCGTCTCAGTGCAATTATTGCATACTGTGAACATGTCGGTGTAAAGCGACATTTAGGACCTAATAAAGGACTAATAAAACGTTGATAAACACGAATAAAAAACACAAAAACATTAACTATCATATAGTTAAATGCATAAATATGCTGTTTAATAATCAATTTAAATTTATTCAAGCCTCGTATTTGGCTATGATTCGTTGGCATAATTTATTCAGTGTTTCAACGAGTTGCTGATTATCTAAGTCGATAACTGGCTGTTTGGCCATCACAATAAAATCAATATTAGGAAATTGATGTTGATGAAGCCGAAAATACTCTTTAGCCAGTCGCCTTATACGATTACGCTCATGAGCTCGTTTCACTTGTTTTTTAGCTATAGCAAACCCTAACCGCATATGATTGTAGTTATTTTTTCGTGCAACTAAAGTTAAAAACGGAGAACCAGCCCGAATGGACTCTTGGAAGACATGATTGAAATCAAAGGGAGTTAACAACCGCAACTCCCGAGGAAAAGTGAACTTAATCACCCAACTTTAAATCAGCTAGCAACAGTTAAACGAACACGGCCTTTAGCACGACGGCGAGCAAGAACTTGACGACCGTTTTTAGTTGCCATACGAGCACGGAAACCGTGAGTTCTATTGCGTTTTAATACTGATGGTTGAAATGTGCGTTTCATGACGATTTATATCCAAATCTAATTATCAACAGGTTGCAGAGTAAAAACTCCACAGCATTAATTAAAGAGGTCGGAATTATAGTGCCTATTTTATTTTTCGTCAATGAGATTTTTACAGATAAATCCCATTAACCCTTAATTACCATACGATAAAATAAAATAGAATAAATAGATTATAAAATAATAAGTTATAATTAAAAAAACAATTAACTAATTCCAAAAAGTAAGTACTTGTTTACTTTTCTCACCACCGATTTCGCGCGCTAATTTAGGCACTAAATAACCAGATACTTGCTCGGCAAGCTGTTTCATTATTAATTTAGCTGAGTTATCATCAACTAGAAAATGAGCAGCTCCTTGTACTTTATCTAATAAATGAATGTAATAAGGCAAAATGCCAATATCAAAAAGTTTATTACTTAACTGAGCCAAAACATTGGCATTATCATTAATATTTTTCAGTAATACACTTTGATTTAGCACAATCACGTCACTCTTTTTTAAAAGCCCCACTGCGCCAGCAACTGCATTATCAATTTCATTTGAATGATTAATGTGAGTAATTACTACAATTTGCAACCTACTTTCAACAAATAACCGACAAAGTTCAGCCGTTACTCGTGAAGGAATAACAACAGCCAAACGCGTATGAATCCGTAAACGCTTAACATGAGGTATTTTTTCAAGTGCATTAATCAAAAAAGCTATTTCATGATCTTTTGCCATTAACGGATCACCTCCTGATAAAATAATTTCATCAAGTTCAGGATGATTTGCAATATATTCAAGCGCAATGGCAAGATTCTTCTTAGATCCTTGATTATCATGATAAGGGAAATGCCGTCTAAAACAGTAACGGCAGTTAATTGCACAAGCGGTCTTAGTGATCAATAATGCCCGATTGTGATACTTATGCAATAATCCAGGAATGGCATTATCTTGCTCTTGTAATGGGTCATGACTATACCCTTCAACTTTTAATAACTCCCTATCATCACAAAGCACCTGTAACAAAAGTGGGTCATTACTATTACCCTTTTCCATTCGATTAATAAAAGCCCTAGGAACTCGAAGCGGAAACGCCTTTTTTGCTTGTTGCATGCGGATTGAAATGGTATTGGGATCTAGTCCTAAATAGGAGTATAAAACGTTGATATCTGTCACAACATTGGTCAGATCAAAAATCCACTCATCTTTATTATTTGGTAGTTCAACTTTTTGCTGTATAATACGACTCATTTTTTGTAATTCAGAATTTTAGTTGGAGCTTTTATGGCATCTTATAGTACTAATGAGTTTAAAGCTGGTCTTAAAATAATGCAAGACGGCGAACCGTGTGTCATTGTTGAAAATGAGTTTTATAAACCAGGTAAAGGTCAATCTATTAATCGTGTAAAAATTAAAAAATTACTTTCAGGCAAAACTGTCGACAAAACATTCAAATCAGGCGAATCAGTTGAAGCCGCTGACGTTGTTGATATGAATTTAACTTATCTTTATACCGATGGTGAATTTTGGCATTTTATGAATAACGATACATTTGAGCAACTTTCGGCTGACGCCAAAGCGGTTGGCGACAATGCAAAATGGTTAGTTGATCAAGCGGAATGTATTTTAACTTTATGGAACGGCCAACCGATTGCAGTAACACCACCAAATTTTGTTGAACTTGAAGTAATCGAAACTGATCCAGGTTTAAAAGGCGACACAGCAGGAACAGGTGGTAAACCAGCAACATTATCAACAGGTGCAGTTGTTCGCGTGCCTTTATTTGTACAAATTGGCGAGATCCTTAAAGTAGATACCCGTTCAGGTGAATACGTATCACGCGTAAAATAAATTAACATTTATCGCAGAAAAAGAGAGGTTGCACTAACCTCTCTTTTTCATCTAAACAGCATAAATTTAATCTTACTGTTTTACGCCAATCCAATGATTAAAACCTTTTAAAATCTATCCAAATTTAATTATCAACACAATTTTTACATACCCAGTAAAAAGTATAGTTTTAAGACAGCAACTAAATAAAATATCATTACTTTTCAAATATGTTAAAATTCAAATAAAATAAGATAAGGAAATAGAATGATAACAATTAATATGTTAACTCAGAATAAAAAGCTATCTGATTTTGAGGATGTAATAGAAATCTTTGATAAAATTTATGAATATATACCTTGCGAATCTGATCTAAGCACAAAGCTGGATCGCGATGCCTTTTATGCTTTTGTTGTCATTCATACCATCAGCCACTGGCAAAGTGATGGTTGGTGTAATCTTTTATGGAATTATGCTACAGCAAAATATATCGTACCCGCAATGAAAGCGGTAAATTTACCACAAATTGCAGATGCTTTTGAACAAGTAGAACAAACTTATCCCTTTTCCTATTCAGAATGTGAAAATGAAAAAGAATTATGTAGTTTAGCCAATTTTATTGAAAACCCACGGCAAAAGCGCAAATATATTTCTTCAGAAAGATTATTAGCCATTTCGGAAGAACAACGTCAAACCTACTCAAAAAATTTTATCACTAAATTAAAAATATTAGATGATCTGGTTACACCTTTATGGGATTATCAAGCACCAGAACAGGAAGTCTGGCGACCTGTCATTCATTTTATAAATCAACATATACAAAAGTAATCTATAACGATCTAATCCCAAAAAAGTAAGGGGGGGCACAACCGACCATCTTAATTAATCTTTAATGGACAATATTTTGTGGTAAATTTGAACACATTCCCGAATATCCAAACTAAAATTATTTTACCTTTTCAGCGCTACACACTAATTTAGCAAGTGTTCCTTGTTGCTGATCTTGGGTATAAATTGCCCAACAAGTTTTCAGCGAGGCATCAATAGGCTTTATCAGTTGTACTTTGTTATTATAGCTATAATTGCAGCTAGCCCAAAAGCTCAATTTATTGGTATCATTACTACCATCTAACAACCAAACTGCCTTATATTTTTTCCCATTTATTGTCGCTGGCTTAGGTTTTATTTGTTTTGCGGAATCGGCTGATTTTCCTGAATATACTTCTACTTGATTTAGTCGACGTAAAGAAGTACTGTGAGCAATATCTTCTGGCAAAATTAAACTATCAATTTTTTTCATATCATAGCCTTCTTCAGACACTTCCCAACCGTCAGGTACAACTTCTAAATCAGGTTTAGAATATTTTATTGTTACCGATTCGGGACAAACTATCTCTTCATTTGCGTTAACTGAATCACAAAAACTTGCCCCTATTATGGCTATTGTTGCTAAATTTAAAATTTTATTTTTCACGTTTTCTATTCCTAATTAATCGTATAAAAATAAGATGATTTTGACTAATTAACATCATCTTATTAAAAAAAATGCATTGACTATTAGCTATCCAAGCCAAGGTTATTTTTACTGTCTAATTTACTCACTGTGGAAACTTAAACTAACTTTATCATCACGTTTAATAAAAAGATTGTGGACCTTCATGTATTTTTTTATCGCAATTTAGTTTTACTTTCATTTTACCTTTTGCATCTTTTGAAGTTATTACCCAACAAGTTTTCATGGTCGAATCGATACGTTTTATCAGGCGAACTCGATTAAATGAATAAGAACAATTAAACCAGTAGCCAGTATCATTGGATGTATTATAACTAGTATCAACATGCCATGAATGTTTATATTTTTTACCGTTAATAGTAATTGTAAAAGGTATCATCTGTCCTAAATTCACTGGTTTACCAGAATATACTTCACCATCATCAACCTGCAAAAACTGATTTTTTTGTTCGAATATTTGCCACCCTTCAGGCAATATTTCTAGTTCCGTCGGAATGGATTTTACTTGAACTGAATCGGGGCAAGTTATCTCATAAATTGCGTTAACCGAAAAGGACATGCCAAACCCAGCTAATAATATTACTGTAATAGTAAAAATTTTATCTTTCATGTTAACTATTCCTTTTTAATCATAAAACATAATTTTTATTGGAAGATAATATAACTTTTTTAATAAGTTAATTCATTAATTAACTACATTATCTAATCGATTATTGATTAAGTATTATTACAAACCTAAGTTGTATTTTTAGTTTATTCTAGGGATTTTTAGTATTGTTATATTAGCAAACAAGATAATATCCTATCGTTAGAAAACTTTTCTTTGCTAGCTTAATTTAAATATAATCGCCTTCATCAATTAAGAAAGACAACGATAGTTAAGTGAACTAATTTAAGCTAACTAATAGTATTTATAGAATATGAGTTGTGACTATCAAGGCAGAAAATTACTTAAAAAAATAAGCGATATATCTTACTTGTTGATAGATAATAAATGCACAAATTCAAGGCTCTATTCACACTAAACAGAGCCTAGAGACACTAATCAACAATCACTCGCCCATTCAAAGGTTGAGTTGGGCGATTATTGTTGTGATGCATGATTGAGTGGAATTTTTCGATTTGTTCAGCAGATGCACTACTTTCTTGTTCTAACACAATCCATCGAACGCCTTCAGTACAAGGTGGAGTTGTTAGTGAACCGCTAAAGCGGTAAAAATCCAATCTATTTGGCAATAAAGCCTTAATATCGACTGATTGAGATAATGTGGCGGTACTGCCTTCGTCTTCTGGCATTTGTTGCCAAGCTTTCGCTAATTCAGGATTAGGTTTTCCTTTATTAAACATCAAGGCAACAACCGTTAAGTCGCCATTTTTGTTTTTATAAACAAAATGAGCTTCCATCGGGAAGTATTTGCCTTTAATTTTATTTTCGCTTGGCGTATGAAAATGGAATTGTTGTAACGTAAACAGCTCGTTGTCAATTTCAAGCGTATTGCCATCATTAACATTAACTTGAATTGTATGACCGTTATTAATGATTTCCTGCTTGCTTAGTTTAAACGTCAGTTTAAGTTTATCGTGGTGCGTTTTAAAAACATGTTCAATGTTAATTGGTGATTGATTTTTTCCTGTTTCGCAGGTTGAAAACTCTGGCGAAAGGTGTCCCCAATTTTCTGGATTATTTTCGCCTTCATAACCCCAATGGAGGGCAGGCTCTGTTGCAGCACAAGATAGACTAGTAACCATTAAAGCCACAATTATTGCATTAAATTTCATCTTGGTTTTACAGCTAGAAAGTGATTAGTGGAACCAAATTATACGCCACAAAAAATTACCTTACTAGAATCGTATATCATCACTTTTTAATATTTTTATAAAAAAAATGTTTGACATTTAAACAAAAAAGTAAGCTACAAAATAACCTGTTTTATTTGTTGCTAATTTTACTCAATATTTATTATGATAATATTTAATTATATTAAGTTATCATTGCTTTGGCATCATCAGTCAGAAGCTTTTTTGACTTTTAGTCATTAAAATACTAGCCTCGCAGGCTCTGCCAGCTCGGCGCCCCAACTTGCGCGGGGGCTTTATTCTTGTCTATATTGTCCCCTCAAGCACCATAACCTCCCCCCGCGCCCTAAGGATTAAGGACTAAACGCTAAAAACTAAGGTGCGGTGCACATAGTGTAAACGCCAACGTCGGCTTGGACGGGGAAGACGTTGCCGTAGTTATCCCATTCGTCGTTGTCGCCCGAGGCGACAGTGAATCGATAGATACCTTCTCTACCTCCTACCTCGTCGCTTGTCCAGTAGCTTTTGACGGAGTAGGGCTTGGCGTCGATGAAGTTCGCATCAGCGTAGTAGCCCACGTGGCCCCACTCCGTGAAAAATCCTGCACCTATGTAACGCATGTAAAACGAAGTTCGTGACCACGGCTTGGCGCCACGTACACCATATATACAGGGGAAACCCGTGAGCTCACTACATATTGTATTGGTTAAATCGTTTACCCTCGGCATGCGATAACCCAAACCATTACACCATGCTGACGCCTCACTATAACGATCATATCTGAGCAAATCCCCCCACCGAGGGAAGAACCACTGCCTCAATTCAAATCCATATTTTACTACCTCATCACCAGTATTAATATCTCTACCCACTAACTCAAACGTCTGTGGTAACTGCGGCATAACAATTGGGTTAGGATTCGGATTAGGCCATTGATTTCTTGCATCTGGACCTGTTAGCTTAACGCGTACAACTACTTCTCCTTTATCTTCTTGAGGAATCCACCTATCATTAGCTACAACATTTGTCACTGTTGCAGTGATTCCCCCCAAAGTAACGGGTTCCCATGTCAATTCATTTATATCTACTCCACTTATGAGTAAATCAAAATATAAATTATGCGCACCTGTAGTCGGAAAATTTAGGCTGTATGATTCAGGATTGATTGATTGTACTAAAAAGCCCTTATCAGGATTCCATATGTCAGCTGGGCCTGCGGATAAGCCCGTACCCACATGTAGATTCGGCCTTGCATAATTGATAACTGGCGACGGTATTATTATTGCATCACTACGATTACCCGCTCGAGCCTTTTTACCATTCGCCTGAACATTCCATGACGATGACAATAATAACAGTGCTAATACTAGCAAAGCTGTTTTAGGTGATTTGAACGATAATTTCGATAATTCGTTGAGAAATAATTTGGAAGGTATAAATGAGCTTAGTGTAAAAACACGTCGAATAAGATTATTTAATAAATTTAAGACATAGGTTTGCCAGTGCTGGTGTCTGGTGTCTGGTGTCTAAAATGATA
>NZ_JAGGHR010000013.1:0-13339 GCF_024104075.1 Gilliamella sp.
ACTACATGTCTGCACCAAACATTTACCTTTACTTAAAAACGAAAGCAAACAAAAAATGTGAGAATATTTATTCGTTGCTATTAATGATTTTTCACGCACTCGCTATACAGGCATTTATTCCGATAAATCCCAATTTAGCCCGGCACTTTTATAAAAGATGATGTGTTAAGCAAATGTCCTTACCACTAAAGGTATTTATTTGGAATCAGCAAGTAACTAGCGATTCAAAAGATAGGAGTATAAAACTGAGAGAAAGTTTTTTCTTATTTAGGTGCAGCTGATCAATATAAAAAGGAACTTATCGTAAAATATTTATCAATATTATGTTTGCTAAGATCATTTTCCTAAAAAACTTATTGCTTTCTTTAATTGGAAAAAATTTACTGGTTAAATTCTAAAATTTAATAATGGTGGGTCGTGAGCGATTCGAACGCTCGACCAACGGATTAAAAGTCCGCTGCTCTACCGACTGAGCTAACGACCCATTTGATAAGAACTACTATGCGCTTAATAGCTGAAACGATAAGTAATTTCGGGGTGCTATAATACTTATAATTGTATTACTACGCAACCACTTTATTGCTACATTTTTCTAATAGCTGATTATTTATACATTTCATTTTAGTGACGCTAACTTTTTATTAGCAAGCACTACCGCATTCTTATCTTTTGGGTATTTATTCACTACTTGTTGAAAAACAGTTTTAGCTTTTTTGGTATCTCCTTTATCAAGTAAAATTAACCCCACTTTATAAAGACTATCAGCAGCTTTGGAAGAAGACGGAAAATCTTTTACTACAGTAGCATAATAAAATGAAGCATCATTTTTTTTACTTTGTTTATATAAAAGCTGACCTAGCCAATAGTTAACATTAGCTCGATAACTAGACTTTGGATAAGATTTCAGATGTTTTTTAAAGGCATCAATAACCTCGTTATTTTGCTTGCCTTCATTAACAAATCGGATTATAAAATTATAATCCGCTTTATCATCGCCAGTAGTTACCCATCCAGATAAATCTGATGAAGATTTGGACAAAGTAGGATCTGAAGATGTTTTTGAACTATATCCTTCTCCTTGTAAATCAAAATCGGTATTTGAAGAAAATCCTGAACTATTAGTCATTTGTTGAAGAATCATTTTCTGGCGTTCAATTATCTGATTAAGTTGATATTTTGTCTCTTCTAACTGACCACGAAGAGTATCTACATCTGCTTGCAAATCGCTAATTTTTTGTTGGTTTTCAATCAATAGCTGTCCTTGTGCTTGAACCGTTTGATCAATGTCGGAACTACTTGCTGCACAACCAGTAAATAAAAGGAATAAAAGTAATGTGAGTATTTTTTTATGCATATTATATAAGACTCAGTGTAAACTTAAAATTAAAAACGGCTGAATAATCAGCCGCTATAAGATGTTATTAGTATCCTACATAGGTTACTACTGCACGACGATTTTTAGCATACGCTTCTTCATCATGACCTAACACAGCAGGTTTTTCTTTACCATAAGAAACGATTTCCATTTGACTTGCAGAAGCACCGTTACCTTGTAAATATGATTTAACTGCAGCAGCACGACGTTCACCTAATGCGATATTATATTCTGGAGTACCGCGTTCATCAGCATGACCTTCAATAACAACTTTTATGTTACTTGTACGAATAAATTCAGCATGTGCATTTAATAATGTTGCATATTCAGATCTAACATTATATTTATCAAAGTCAAAATAAACTGTATTAATTTGTTGTAATTTTTGAAGTTGCTCTAAGGCTTCTTTTGATAAAGCACCATTTAAATTACCACTAACGGTTTGGCTGCTATTAGATGAGCAAGCAGTTACAGCGATTAATGGTAAAGCAACCGCTGCTACTTTAAGAAATTTAGAAAATTGCATTGTATAAACTCCTGTTGTTTGAATAAATTCTATTTATATATCTAACCAACTTTTAAGTAACGCCCGTTATGGGACTAAAAGATTAGAGTAATATATTATAACGACCTTAAACTTTACACAATTTTAATAATTGCAATGTAGTTGTTTTTTTAAGCTGTCTTTATAAATATGGTGACCATGCAGGGAATTTTACTTGCCCATCAGTAGCTGGTAACCTTGCCTTAAAATTACCATCTGTAGAAACAAGGTTCAAAATTGTACCTAACCCTTGAGATGAACTATAAATGATCATTGTACCATTTGGTGCAATACTTGGCGTTTCATCTAAAAAAGTATCAGTTAAACGTTGATAGGTTTTTGTATCCATATCATATCGAGTTATATGTTGTTCGCCATTATTGCTTGATATCATTGCAATAAACGAACCATCAGGTGACACTCTGGCATTCTGATTTTGCGTATTATCCCAAGTCACCCTCTGCGATTCACCTGTATTTATATTAATACTATATAACTGCGGGCGACCTGCTTGATCAGAAGTGTAAACAATAGTTTGATTGTCCGGCATCCAAGATGGTTCTGTATTATTACTACGGCTAGAAGTAATTTGAGTAATTTGTTTGTTACTTAACGTCATCATATATAAATTTAAGCTACCGCCTTTAGATAGAGCAAATGCTAATTTACTACCGTCTGGAGAAAATGCTGGTGCTCCATTATGTTGAGGGAAAGAAGCTATTGTTTGTACAGCTCCACTATCCAAAGTTTTTAACACTAATGAAGAATGCCCTCCTTCAAAAGTTACATAAGCTATTTTTTTCCCATCTGGTGACCAAGTAGGAGACATTAATGGTTCCTTAGAACGATGAACAGTAATTTGATCATAACCATCATAATCAGACACTCTTAATTCGTGCGAAAACGGCCCTTTAGTCATTTTTACAACATAAGCAATTCGTGTTCTAAATGCTCCCTTAATACCAGTTAGTGATTCAAAGATTTCATCACTTGCAGTATGAGCTGCATAACGAACCCAACGCTTTTCAATAGAGAATTGATTTTGAGCTAAAACTGTACCTGGTCGATTAACTGTATCGACTAATTGATAATTTATAAGATATTTTCCTGACGCATCAGGTTGTATTGAGCCAACAACAACAGCTGAAACACCAACTTTGTTCCATACAGTTGGAGTAACCTCTGAAGCTGTTGTCGGTTTCTGAGGCATTTGATTAACGTCAATAGGATTGAACTTACCACTGTTACGCAAATCAGAAGCAATAATTTCTTCAATGGCTTGTGGCGGTTCTCCACCACCTGTCCATTTAAATGGGGCAACAGCTATAGGTTTAGCTGAGCTCACTCCATCAGTAATAATAATTCTAACTTCAGAATTAGCCATTGAGGTAAAAAGTAAAATAAAACAAGTTGCCAAAAAGCGGGAGGCGAATTTGATCATCTTAAATTCCTTAATAAAAATAAGATACACAGAGTTGAATAAAATATAAAATCATAAAAAACAGAAAACCAAGCTTTTAGGAATTCATATGCTGTCTCTAATTAATTCCATATATTAAGCTTTACAAACCATTAACAATTATACCCTGAGAAAGATAGTCGATATCTAGTCACAAGTCTATAGCCTTTAAAATAAAAAGATTTTTATCATTTAATTGTTTGATTATATATAATAATCAAAGTGATATTAAAAATAATTATTCTAAATCTAATTGCTTATACTAATCCTATTTAGGTAAGGTTTAAAGAGTTTCATAAGATATTTTTATATAAGCGGTAGAAGGGATGTATTAAAAATGTTAAAGCCATTTGACAAATAGCCAAAAGTGATAATTTTGGCTTAATAAGTATTTCTATTTTTGACAAAATTCACAATAAAAAGTATTACGCTGTCCAATTTTTTGTGATTTTATTTCTGTACCACAAATCAGACATTGTTCACCTTCGCGTCCATAAACTTGTAACTCCTGTGCAAAATATCCAGGTTTACCATTAGACTGTAGGAAATCCTTGAGTGTTGTTCCTCCTTGTTTAATTGATTTAGTAAGAACTTGCTTAATAGCAGCTACAAGCCTTTCAAATTCATTTAATTGTAAGGAGTTTACTTTTCGAGTAGGGTTGATTTTTGCCATAAATAACGATTCAGAAGCATAAATATTACCAACCCCAACCACAATATGGTTATCCATAATCCAACTTTTTATGGGAACTTTTCGACTCCTTGCTTTTTCAAATAAATATTCAGCTGAAAATTCGTCACTTAAAGGCTCTGGTCCCAAATGTTGTAATTGAGATATTTCGTCTAGCGAATTTGCCCAAAGCCAAGATCCAAAACGCCTAGGATCGGTATAACGTAGAGTAACGCCGTTTTCTAAAACTAAATCAATATGATCATGCTTTTCTGCTTTTTGTGGATTTTTTAAAATACGTAAACTTCCAGACATTCCTAGATGAATTACGATCCAATTGTTGGGTAACTGTAATAATAAATATTTTGCACGACGTTTTATATCTAAAATAACTTGCCCGTGCACATTACTTATAGCCTTATCAACGGGCCAACGTAATTTAGGTTGTCGAACAATAATTTTATCGATAATCTGTCCTTTCAAATACGGCAAAATACCTCGACGACTTGTCTCAACTTCTGGTAATTCAGGCATATAATTTCCATTTAGTTATTTAATAGGTCAGTAACCCAAGTTGGTGCCTGCTGAACGGACCTAGGCTGGTTATTCGCTGAGCATAAGCTATGAGGGTTAATTGTCCATACTGGTAAAGAGCGAATACCACTTCCATCACATTGCCACTGTCCATCACTATCAATAGGTACCATAAAAATATTTTGAGGTAGTGGCAATACTAATTTCTTTGGTGGATTATTTTGTAAATATTCACTATAAATTTTTAAGGCGCCAGTTGCTCCTGTTAATTTCATTGGAGAATGATCATCTAAACCAATCCAAACAACAGCAACATTTTTACCATCTATCCCTGTAAACCAGCTGTCACGAGAATCATTACTTGTTCCTGTCTTAGCTGCTAAATTAAATGAACCATATTTAGCTTTTAGTGAACGAGATGTCCCCGAGTTAACAACTTGCTGCATAGCATAAGTGGTTAAATAAGCCGATTGTTGAGATACGGCCTGAAGCTGTTGTGGGTAGCTTTGATAAACTAGCTCACCTTTATCGGTCAATACATATCTTAAAATAGAAAGTGGAGATCGTTGACCATTATTAGCTATCGTTTGAAACATCTGCGCCGTTTCTAACGGTGTTAATTCTAAAGCACCTAGTAATCTTGATGGTAAATTAGATATACGGTCTGTTGATACACCTAATGATTGTAAAGTATTCCTTGTTGCATCAAGCCCTAATGCCATTCCTAGATTAACTGTTGGCACATTAAGCGAAAGTGCTAAAGCATCTACTAACATAACACGATCACGAAATTTACGATCATAGTTTTTCGGTTCCCAATAACCATTACCATCAAGCTTTATTGATAAAGGTTTATCATCAAGCCAAGTATTAAGTTGGTAATGGTCGGGTTGCCCTAGTGCAGTTAAATAAGTTGACGGTTTAGCTAATGAACCAATTGCTCGCTGAGTTAACCAAGCACGGTTATATCCTGGATAACGAGGTTCAGCACTACCAATGATAGAGCGAATTTCTCCAGTTTCTCGGCTAACTATAACCATTGCTGTTTGTAATTCTTTATTAGTTGATTTTCGCAGTTTCTCAATTACGTTAGTTACCGCTTGCTCTGCAGCTGATTGAGCTATAGGATCAAAGGTAGTAAAAATCTTCATACCAGACAGATGTTCTGCCTTATCGCCTAATTGTTTTCTAAGTTCACTACGCACAACTTGCATAAATGCTGGTTGTGGCGAAATTACACCACCTTTGGGCAAAACTGATAGTGGGCGCTGACTTAATAAATTATACAACTCATCATCAATAATACCTTGCTGCTGAGCAAGTTTTAAAACAACATTACGACGTTCAATAACTTGTTGAGGTTGTGTCCAAGGATTATATAATGAAGCTCCTTTTACCATGCCAACAAGTACCGCTTGCTGATCTAATGTCAGTTCATTAACTGGGCGACCAAAATAGTAAAGACTTGCTAATGGAAAACCATGGATCTCTTCACTACCCGCTTGCCCAAAATAAACTTCGTTTAAATAAAGCTCTAAAATACGTTCTTTGCTATAGCGTCCATCCAAAATAAGAGCCATATAAGCTTCACGTATTTTGCGACTTAAACTACGTTCGTTAGTTAAAAAAAGGTTTTTGACTGTTTGCTGAGTTAATGTACTTCCACCTTCAGTACGACCTGTTGTTAAATTAACAAAAATCGCACGACCAATAGAATATAAACTTACGCCATGATGATCATAAAAACGTTTATCTTCCGTTGCGACTAATGTTTGTAATAATGAATCAGGAAACTCTTTTAATGGAACAAACAGCCGTTGTTCTCCATTTGGAGAATGCATCATAGTAATTAATTTAGGATCAATCTTAAGCAATCCAAAATCACGACCTGAATCTATATTAGTAATACGATCAATACGATTTTCATAAAAAGTTATTCTAACTCTAAAAGCTTGCTCTTCACCATCAGGAAAAGTAAAAGGTCGACGATAAATTTCAACCGCATCATTTCTTACAATAAATTCGCCTGGACGAGTAGCTTTGGTATCTTGTTGACGATATTGCGCACCAACTAATATTGTTACCACATCATTTAGACTATATTCACTATCTGGTTCAAGATCAATAATTTGTCCATAAACTGCAGCCGGTAACTCCCATACATTTCCATCAATCCGTTCTTTAATTTGTTGATCAAGATAAACGCCATAAATAATAGCCACTGCAGCAAAGACAAGAAACAACTTAAATAGTAGTGTCAAAAATCGTCGCCAAAGTGTAGTCTTTTTATTTTTTCTGGCCTTTTTAGAAGAGCGTTTTTTTTCTGTTTTAGCTGATGTTTTCAAACTGCACCTAACATTTATTATTAAATAATAATTAGCTTATGATAACATAATTTTTAAGGGCACCTTGACCACCTTTTTTAAAAAGGCCAGGTAAGTAAAGGTTTAAATATAAAAACAAATATATAAACTTAAAAGTTTAGTTGAGAGCTAATACTTTTAACTTTTGAAAAGAATGCCTTTCTCGACTTACCTGTTAATCCTTCTGAAATAGGTAAACTTGCTGTTAATGGATTAACTGGCTTGTTATTAATATGTAATTCAAAATGAAGATGAGGTCCAGTAGAACGCCCTGTATTTCCCGATAGGCCGATTTTATCGCCTTGCTTAACTTGTTGACCTGGTTTAACTAAAATTTTATCCAAGTGCATATAAGTTGTCATATACTGACGACCATGCCGAATAGCAATATAGTTACCCGCTGAACCACTATATTTTGCAATTACTACTTCACCATTACCAACGGATAATACAGGAGTACCACGTGATACAGCAAAATCAACACCATTATGAGGGGCTATTTGTCCTGTAACAGGGTGTAAACGACGTGGATTAAATCCAGAAGAAACACGTGCTTTTTTCGCTAAAGGATAACGGAAAAAACTCTGCGATAAGCTGTTACCATTAATATCATAATATTTACCATCATCAGCTAAAATAGCATAATAATCCTTATTTCCATTTTTAATTCGAATACCTAACAACTGACTATTAGATAAGCTTTTACCATGCATTTCCCGTGTTAGAGCAACTGAAAATTTATCACCAACTTGTAATCGACGAAAATCTAAGCGCCACTGTAAAGCGCGAGTAATAATACCTATTTCATTACTAGTTAACCCACTTTTTCGAGCATCGGCAACAAAACTAGATTTAATGTCACCTTTTATAACAATATTTTGTGGGATGACTTCAGCAGTTTCAGAGCTTTCTATAAATTTATCACCCGATTTTTCATAGATTCGAATATTATTGCTTGATATTGTCCAACTAAAAGTTTGCAAATTATGATTATCATCAGTTGTCCAACTAATTTGTTGACCAATTCGTAGATTTGCAAGTTGCTTAAATTTTGTTGTTAATTGATAGATATCATTTTTATTAACATTATAACGAATTAGAATATCATGCAAAGTATCGCCACGAACAATAGTATATTGTACTGCATTATCTTTACCATCAACGATATCATCTAATTCATCTTTAACAATTTCATCTTCAGGAACATCAGATGATTCAGCAACGGTAGCCATTTTCCCATTTACTATCTCGACTTTTCCATCACCATCAATAGAGCTGGAATTATCATTTACAGTAGTTTCAACTTGAGGAGTTAAAGGAACATAAATTGTTCGATCCAAATTGAGCGGACGCCACAGAGCAGTAAATAAAATAACAATAAAAAGAACGCCCAATATTGAAAAATAGGGAATTTTAAAATTATTTTTTTCAATATTGAAGGATTTTATTTTTCTTGCCAAAATTAACCTTAACTATTTATTACTAAAACTAATTTTTATCTAAACAATCCAACAGTTGCTGTGTTAAATTTGTTAAAAATTGTAAATATGCACCTTTTGAAGGTGTTATACTCGTTCCTAATGGATTCAATTCTCCAATTCGAACATCTGTTCCACTCACTAATTTTTCAATAACTGCAGGGCTAAACTGTGGCTCACGAAATACACATACTGCTTGGTGCTCTTTGAGCTCCTGTTGAATAGCATAAACTTTTTGAACACCGGGCTGAACTGCTGGATTTATAGTAAAACTGCCTAGTTTTTTTAATCCGAACTGTGCCTCAAAATACCCATAGGCGTCATGAAACACAAAATACCCTCTATTTTGTACGGTAATTAGTTTTTTTGCAATGTTTTGTTCTGTTTCTGTGAGTTTAGTAATGAATTCGTTTAAATTTTCATCAATTAATATGCTTTTATCTGGATAAAGCGTAACAAGTCTATCATGAATTGATTGTGCGATAATTTTAGCAATTTTAGGTGAAAGCCAAATATGCTCATCATATTCACCATGGTGATCTTGATTGACCTCATCATGAGAATGATCATCTTCGTGATCATCATGGCTGGTTCTAAGTAACGATTTGATTTCTGGTACAGCCATTAATTCAATTTGCTTTTGCTTATCTATATTTTTTAAAATTGTTGGCATAAAAGCTTCCATATCTTCACCGACCCAAACCACAAGTTCGGCTGATTTAAGTTTTGCTAAATCAGAGGGCTTTAAATAATAAGTGTGTGGAGATGCGCTATCAGGAAGTAAAATATCATTATCAGTTACTCCTGAAGCAATGGCTTCAGTAATAAACCCAATGGGCTTTACAGATGAAATAACTGTCGCATTAGCTATGTTAGTGATAGTTTGCATAAATATTAATGAACAAAATATCATTAAAGAACAGATTAATTGTTTACTATTTTGTGCAATATATTTTTTCACACCATATATCCTATATTTAAAAGTATGATAGAATAAAAACATTAATTGTTATAATATAACATAACATTATTGTAGGCAAGGGCTCTTAACGATATGACACCACTAATTTCTCTTGATAGTGTTTCAGTAGAAATTGACCATCAAAAAATATTATATGACGTTTCGTTAGCAATACATCTTAATCAAATTATTACATTACTTGGTCCCAATGGTGCAGGTAAATCAACTCTAGTAAAAGTCATTTTAGGTTTAATTCCATTTACTTCAGGGACAATTAAGCGTTCAACCAATTTAACAATTGGTTATGTACCACAATCAATTAATTTAAATACCACTCTGCCTATTACTGTTAAACGTTTTATGCACTTAAATAAACAGTTAAATACCGAAAAAATTTTTAATACGTTATCAATGGTAAAAGCTGAATATTTGATTAATAAATCTATGCATCAATTATCGGGTGGAGAATTGCAACGCGTATTATTAGCTCAAGCCTTAGCAAAGCAACCTCAATTATTAATTCTTGATGAACCAACTCAAGGAGTGGATGTTAGTGGTCAAGTATTATTATATGATTTAATCGTTAATGCAAAAAAACAGTTTAATTGCGGTGTATTAATGGTTTCTCATGATCTTCATTTAGTTATGGCAAAAACAGATGAAGTAATTTGTTTAAATCATCATATTTGTTGTTCAGGCACACCTGCTATTGTATCTAATGATCCTGAGTTTATTTCTCTCTTTGGACGACATGGGGCTTCACAAATCGCTGTTTATAAACATCATCATAATCATCAACATGATTGCTGCACTTCTACTATTGATCAACATAAGCAAATTGCTATGTCTAGTTATGGAAAAAAAAATAATGATTGAGTTACTATTACCTTCTTTATTAGCTGGTTTATGCTTAACAAGCATAACTGGTCCCTTAGGTACTTTCGTTGTTTGGCGTAAAATGTCTTATTTTGGTGATACCCTATCCCATGCTGCTTTACTTGGTATCGCTTTTGGTTTTTTACTGAATATCAATTTATTTTATGCAGTCATTTGTGTAACTCTTTTACTGGCCTTAGGATTACTTTGGTTAGAAGCTCAAAAACAACTTCCAATTGATAGTTTACTTGGTATTTTAGCTCATAGTGCATTATCTCTTGGTTTAGTTGTAATTAGTTTAATGAATAATATCCGAATCGATCTAATGGGATACTTATTTGGTGATCTATTATCAGTAACATATTCTGATCTTTATCAAATTACTACTTGTGTAGCATTTATTGGTGCCTTATTGCTTTGGCGATGGAATGACATTTTATTTATTACTGTAAGTGAAGAGTTAGCTTTTAGTCACGGTATTAATGTTCAAATAACAAAATTGCTTTTAACTCTACTGTTGGCGCTAACAATAGGTCTATCAATGAAATTTGTTGGAGCTCTGATTATTACATCTTTACTTATCATCCCTGCCGCAACAGCCAAATATTATTCAAAAACTCCCGAGGCAATGGCAATAATTGCTATAATAATTGGTATGTTATCAGTGATTACAGGACTAATATTTTCTTTTATTTACGACACACCAACAGGGCCATCAATTGTATTAAGTAATACTTGTTTATTTTTTATATCATTATTTATTTCAAAATTAACTTTAAACAAAAAAAATTAAGATTATTGCAAAATTAGATTATTTATTGCGTGACATATCCCATTAATAAAAATGACTTTAATAATCAGTTAACTATTTCTAATACTATAATAGTACAATTCAATATGTTGATAATTAAAAACTATGTCACTTGCAATTATTTATACTCGAGCATCTATTGGAATACAAGCACCGTTGATAAACGTTGAAGTTCATATTAGTAACGGGTTACCTGGTTTTGTTTTAGTTGGTCTGCCTGAAGCAACGGTTAAAGAAGCTAAAGATCGAGTTAGAAGTGCTATTATTAATAGTGGTTTTACTTTTCCTTCAAAAAAAATAACTGTTAACTTATCTCCTGCAGATCTTCCAAAAGAAGGAAGTCGCTTTGATTTACCAATAGCTATCGCTATTCTTGCCGCTACAGAGCAAATTCCAACAGATAATCTATTACATTATGAATTTTTAGGAGAATTAGCTCTTTCAGGTAATATTAGAGCAGTAAAAGGAGCAATTCCGGCAGCTATTTCTTCTAAAAAGAAAAATCGCACACTAATTATTTCAGCAGAAAATCAATCTGAAATTTCTTTAATTCACCAAAACAATACTTTAATCACCAATAACTTATTAGAGTTATGCCAATATTTATATAACGAAATTGACTTGCCAGCAGTCCAATATAGTGAATACAAAGATATTGATAATAATTTATCAAGCCTACAAGATATAATCGGACAGGAACAAGCCAAAAGAGCATTAGAAATTGCAGCCGCAGGAGGTCACAATTTACTATTAATTGGACCTCCTGGAACAGGTAAGACTATGTTAGCAACTCGTTTGACTTCCCTGTTACCTCAATTATCTGATGAAGAAGCACTTGAAAGTGCGGCAATAACTAGTCTAGTTAGTCCAAATGGATCAATTAAAAACTGGCGTAAGAGGCCGTTTAGATCACCTCACCATAGCGCATCAGCAGCAGCATTGGTTGGCGGAGGAACAATACCTAAACCAGGAGAAATATCACTAGCACATAATGGGGTTTTATTTTTAGATGAATTACCAGAATTTAACCGAAAAGTATTAGACGCTCTTAGAGAACCAATTGAGTCAGGTGAAATTATCATTTCGAGAGCAAACGCAAAAATAAAATTTCCTGCTAAGTTTCAATTAATAGCAGCAATGAATCCAAGCCCTACAGGACATTATCAAGGAACACACAATAGAACAACACCCCAGCAAACAATTCGCTATCTAAATCGACTTTCAGGACCATTTCTCGATAGATTTGATATTTCTATTGAAGTACCTTTATTGCCTAAAGGCACCTTAAGTCAAAAAAAGACTTCCGATGAATCAACCGAAACGGTAAAACAGCGAGTTTTACAAGCAAGAAATATTCAGTTTAAAAGAAACAATAAATTAAATAGTCAGTTAAGTGCAAATGAAATACAATGTTATTGCAAATTATCAGATGAAAATAATGAATATTTAGAACAAGCATTGATTAAATTAGGACTCTCTGCTAGGGCGTGGCATCGTATATTAAAAGTATCGCGTACAATTGCAGATTTAGATTCGTCAGAAAATATAGAACGAAAACATATTTCAGAAGCATTAAGTTATCGTTCTATGGATCGATTATTAATTCAATTACACAAAAATATCGGTTAAAAGAATTAGTCGTCACTATCGACAAAATCATCAGTTGTATCAACTTGAGGCTTCCCGCCGGATAATGTATGAAAGCGTTTAGGCTTATTTATACGAGAAAGATATTTTAGCCAAGTTTTTTCGAAATCAGTTGATGGTTCCTTTTTACCTTTACAAACGGCAACAAATGATTTTTCTTCTGCTGTAGTAGGTTTTCTAACTTCTGTATCAAGATCTTTAAAAGCACACCCATGTTTTTCCAAAATAAGAGCTTCTTTAATAGTAAAGTCTCCGTGACGAGAAAATCCTCTTGGATAATTCTTATTATCAAAAAAACGTTGTTGACTTACAAAACTCTCAGCCATGTTCTATCCTCTAGGTTGTAAAAGTATCTGGGCAGGAATTATAATTGACTAAGTTAATCTGTAAATAGAATTCTTTTATTTGTTCTATCAAAAATGACTAAATGATTAAATTTAAAACAGAACAATTATTTTTGTGGCAGGGGCGGAGAGTCTCGAACTCCCAACACCCGGTTTTGGAGACCGGTGCTCTACCAATTGAACTACGCCCCTAAATAAGGTGGCGGAACGGACGGGGCTCGAACCCGCGACCCCCTGCGTGACAGGCAGGTATTCTAACCAACTGAACTACCGCTCC
>NZ_JAGGHR010000013.1:13349-48355 GCF_024104075.1 Gilliamella sp.
AATAGCGACAATTTGATGTTCAGTCATTTTTTTCATAATTAAATCCCCCTTTTCTTTTATCATAGAGAATTTTCTACTTTTTTGCTGTACTATTTTAGGGGGTAGTTACAGAGAAACGCTCGTAAAAGAGCTGGTCTATCCCATCTTAGATTTCACGATTTAAGGCACGTTTGGGCAAGCAGACACTCAATGAATGGCACTCATCCACACGCACTACAAAATTTAGGAGCGTGGAGTAAAGCTGATACAGTTAGAAGATATGCCCACTTATCTTCTAGGCATTTGCTAGCAGCTTCGGAAAATGCGTTATCAGAAAGTGCCACAAATTTGACACAAAAAGTATTGCAATAAAAAAGCGCTTTCGCAGAGTGCTTTAATCGATTGATATTCTTTAAGAATTGGCGGAACGGACGGGGCTCGAACCCGCGACCCCCTGCGTGACAGGCAGGTATTCTAACCAACTGAACTACCGCTCCGCTTTATTTGATAGCTTTAACGTCGAAACGTTAAAGTAGGCGTGATATTAAAGATTATTTTTATTCTCGTCAATAAAATTTTTAAAATATGCGATCAATTGAATACAAAACAATCATTAATTTATATTCCACAATGCTCCCCCACTTTTTTTGTCAATTTTTTTTAAAATAATCTCATGTTCAGAAAGTTCATGTCCTGTGGCTCTGATTACTTTCAAAGGCACACCATTACGTTCTACTCTTTTAATTGAATTAGATTCTGATAAAGATGAGTTATTATCTTCAGAACTAAAAGACAATGTCGTTTGCCCACCTGTCATAGCTAAATAAACTTCAGCTAAAATCTCAGCATCTAATAATGCACCATGCAATGTTCGGTGGGAATTATCTATCTGATAACGTTCACATAACACATCTAAATTATTACGTTTACCTGGAAACAAACGCCTTGCCATAGCCAAGGTATCAGTAATAAGACAATGATCAGCTGTTTTAAAATCCAGACCACAAAGACGAAATTCATAATCCATAAAACCTACGTCAAATGATGCATTATGGATAATTAACTCGGCACCATCTATAAATTTAATAAAATCGTGAGCAACATTTTTAAATATAGGTTTATCTTTAACAAAATCATCACTGATTCCATGCACTTTAAATGCATCTTCATCAATTAAGCGTTCGGGGTTTATGTAAACATGAAAATGGTTACCAGTTAAACGTCGATTAATAATTTCAACAGCGCCAATTTCAATAATCTTATGTCCTTCATAATGATTATTACCTTCTTGGTTCATACCTGTCGTTTCAGTATCTAATACAATTTGTCGTGTAGAATTATGGATCACTTTCTTCTCTTTTATATCAATCGTTGGGAAAAACTTTTATTTAATGGTATAGTCTAGCACCAAAATCCCTTAAAGTTGATACATTCAAAAATTAATATAGTCCTTAATTTACTTAAGTCACAGAATTACAGTAAATAAATTAATAAAAAATTTAAATAGTCATAAATGAAATTAAAAAGATGTTAAAAAAAATTGAAATATATACTGATGGCTCTTGCCTAGGTAACCCCGGTCCTGGTGGTTATGCTGCAATTTTAAAATATAAAACAAACGAAAAAATATTATCAGAAGGTTTTTTTAAAACTACAAATAATCGTATGGAATTATTAGCTGCAATTGTTGCTTTAGAACAATTAAAGCAGCCTTGTCAAATTGAGTTATATTCTGATAGTCAATATTTGCGAAATGGAATCATCAATTGGATACATGGTTGGAAAAAAAATGGTTGGAAGACCGCCAACAAACAACCAGTAAAAAATGTCGACTTATGGAAAAGATTAGATGAATTAGTGCAGATTCATAAGATTGAATGGATTTGGGTAAAAGGGCATGCTGGGCACATTGAAAACGAGCGTTGTGACATTATAGCTAAAAAACAAGCTCAATCCCCTACATTACAAGATACTATATTTGAACAATGCATAAATGTTTAATGTATTAATTAAATATTTTTATTCAATTTTAAAAAGTTTATTTGCTTTTAACGACATAATTTATAATTAATGGTAAAAAATTAAAATGTATAAACTACATAGCATTGCATCCTTAAAGGATAATTATATTTGGATTCTAACCAATGCCAGTAACCAAGCCATAATTATCGATCCTGGGGAAGCCGAACCTGTTATTAATTATATTAATAAGCATAAATTAATACCCCTTGGAATTTTACTTACTCATCACCATATTGATCACACTGGAGGAGTAAACGAATTAAAAGCTCAATATCAAGATATTGATGTTTACGGTCCAAGTGAAATCAATTTACCAATTAATTATCTTATCAAACAAGATAAAGTATGTATTGGTGATTTTAGTTTTGAAGTTATAGAAGTACCAGGGCACACTCTTGGTCATTTGGCATATTATTGCAGGCCCTATTTATTTTCCGGAGATACTTTATTTTCAGCCGGTTGTGGAAGGATTTTTGAAGGGACTCATGAACAAATGTTAAATTCTTTAAAACAATTAAAACAACTGCCTAATGATACTTTAATCTGTGCAGGTCATGAATATACTTTATCAAATTTAGCATTTGCGTCCCAAATGCTGCCCGATGACAAAAATATCGAAAGCTATTTAGATTCGATTTCTAATAAATTAATAACATTACCGTCTAATTTATCTGACGAAAAAAAATTAATTTATTTTTACGATGTCATGAAACTAAATTACAAAATAAGTTCAAAATTAATAATGAATTAGAATTGTTTGTTTTTTTTAGAAGCCAAAAAGATATTTTTTAGGTATAATGCTAATCTTAATTTAGGTAAAATTTACGGACTAATGAAAAAGTTATTAATATTTACAGCGTTATGTTTGTTTTTAATCGCATGTCAGCATCATGGACCACGATATAATCCTGTTGTTAGAATAAAGTATTCAAAAAACACAGCTAATAATACAAATAGTTCCAGTAATTATGTATCTATTACTCAAAATCCATGGCAATATATGCTGAATCAGATTGAGGCTAATGTTCCAGAAAATAGTCGCGTTAGCGCGGAAAGAGAACGATTATTACGTAATCCTAAAGGTTTTGAAGCCGTTGCGTTACGTTCAGAGCCTTATGTTTATTACATTATTAATCAGCTTCATAAAAATAACTTACCTGCTGAGCTAGCTTTAATTCCTCTTATTGAAAGCGCTTATGACCCACTTGCTACATCCTCTGCTCAAGCTGCAGGATTATGGCAATTTGTTCCTATTACAGCTAAGGAGTATGGACTACAGCGAAGTAGTTCGTTTGATGCTCGTCGAGATCTAATTGCATCGACTAATTCAGCTATTTCACTTTTACAAAATTTAAATAAGCGTTTTGATGGTGATTGGCTATTGACCTTGGCTGCTTATAATGCAGGTGAAGGTCGAGTAAGAAAAGCCATTGAGAGAAATCAGGCTAAAGGTTTACCAATTAATTATTGGTCGCTAGACTTACCAACAGAAACTATGCACTATGTGCCTAAAATTTTAGCAATTATTGATATTGTTAAGAATAATAAACGATATGGAATTAAATTACCTGATTGTAATTATGAAAATTCACTCGTTAGAATTGATATATCAAAAAATATTTCTCTTGCTAAAATTGCTAAATACTCAGAACTATCACTTGATGAATTAGCTACTTATAATGCTGGATATGTGCAACAAACATTAAATGGCCCTTTCCATTTGCTTGTTCCTTATGCTCATGCTAAAAGTTTATTCAAAAAGCTACAAGCAGAAAACCTTGTTGTGAATGAAATTACAGAACTTTTACAAGATACTCCTCGTTCTAATATGGCGTTTGAATTTAGAACAAGTTTTATTCAAAGTAACAGTATAGTAAGTAAGGATAGTTTTTCCAAAAATGTAAAAAAGATTGTTTATCTTGTTAAAGCAGGAGATAGCCTCTACTCTATAGCTCAAAATTATCGTGTGAAAATTACCGATATCTTGCAATGGAATAATCTAAAAAATTCTAGAGTTCAAGAAGGTGATATGTTGACAATTAATCTTGTCAACGCAAATCCAATCTAAAATTTACTAATAAAGGATTATGATCTGATGCGGTTGTGCTAATAATTTCAGCCGCATTAAGTTGTAATCCTCGATAAAAAACAAAATCAAGTGGTCTGCCCATAAATCTCTTTCGAACATCTACTGAAAAATTAACCGGTTTAAGTTCAATTGAACGGACAAAATGATACAACAAATTTAATCGTTGCCGACTCCATGCATTAAAATCACCGGCCAAAATCACTGGACCAGTATGCTCTTTTATATGATTTAATAGCATGTGTATTTGCTGGCGATAAACTTTCACACCAATACTGAAATTTACGGCATGAATATTAGCAACTAATAACTGTTGTTTGGAATTGCTAATAGGATAAATAGTAATTAAAGCAGATTTAGGGACACGGATTAATGGTTCTTTTTCTCTAAAAGAAAAAAGTGAGGTTGGCAAAGTGTCTGAAATTGTCATGACTCCAGCATAAATATCGTTAAAACAATATGCTGGAACATGATCCGCAATTTTATTGTGTTGTGAAATAAAATTTAGTAACGGCGATGTTGTTTGAGCTTCTTGTAACAAAATAAGTTTAATCTTATCAACATAGTTTTTGAGTATATCAATGCAATCAGCCCTTTTTAGTTTAAAAATATTCCAAACTAAAATAGAAAACGATGTTTGATCAATTAATGGCGTATTAACTATTATTGATTGATTAGGTAAAACCAACTCAACTTTGTTATCTGCCTGATAACGTAAAGTATAACAGCGCTTTTTAAACATTTTTGGCGTTCAATTTTTCCAAATATTCATCAAAAGATAAAGTATCTCCTTGCTCTTTCTTTATCTGTTTCTCAATAGATAAATGGCGTTGTTGTACAAAATCACCTTCAGTTAATAATGCTAAAGGTTCTACCATAAGTTGTTTTTTATATTGATTTGCTAAAGCTAAACCAAATTCAGCTGTACCTAAATCACTTATCGCTTGCAATGTTCTTGCTGATAAAGTTAATTCTGGTTGATCAAACATTAAATCTAGACGTTCACAAACATTACGATAACGCTGCATATCATCTTGATGATCTAAAACATCAGCAACACGTAACAAATCTTTAAATAATTCGTGACCAACTTTAGATAATGGCTCTCGATTACTTTCACAACCAATACCAATCTCAAGTCCTGGTTTTCGCCCTTCTATTATGACTTTATTCCAATTCAATTTAGCACATTCAAGTTCTTTACTACTCATCTCTGGTGCTGGTGCTAGTGCACACCAAATTAAAAATAGATCTATAAAACGTATTTGATCTTCAGTAATTCCTATTGGCGAAAATGGATTAACATCTAATGCTCTTACTTCAATATACTCAATACCACCACGCAAAAGTGCATCCGATGGAGATTCCCCTGCCATTGGCACTCGTTTAGGTCGAATAGGTGCGTAAAACTCATTTTCAATCTGTAATACATTATCATTTAATTGGCGATAATGCCCATCCGCTTTAATTCCCAACTTAGCAAAATCTACAGACTTTGTGCGCGTTGCCCGTTTTAGTCCCTCAACATATGTATTTAAATGGTTAAAAGTAATACCAAGCTGTTTTTGAGCATTATTGGTGTATCCAATATCACTTAATCTTAAAGAAGTTGCATAAGGCAAATAGCAGTTGCCATTTGTTTGTTCAATAAAGGCTTGTGCTTTAACTGGATCTTGAATAAATGAAGAACACATTGATGGCGATGCACCAAATAAATAAGGAATAACCCAACCAAAACGATAATAATTTCGTATTAAGGTAAAATAACCTTCAGAAATTACAGCTTTGCCTTCTTCGGTATTTTTAACCCCTTCTCTTGCTTGCCAAAATGCAGTTGGTAGTGAAAAATTATAGTGAACACCTGAAATGGTCTGCATCATTGCACCATAGCGGTTTTTCAATCCTTCACGATAAATCGTTTTAAAGCGACCTTCATTAGAAGTACCATATTGAGCAAGAATAATATCTTTTTCGTTTGCAACAAAACAAGGCATACTTAAAGGCCACATCATTTCATCACCAATATTTACGCTAGCATAACGATGCAAATCGCGCAAAAACGTCAACATATAATCAATATTAGTATTAACTGGCGTGATAAATTCTAACATTGATTCGGCAAAATCAGTTGTTATCCAAGGGTGGGTTAACGCAGCACCAATTTTTGAAGGAAATGGCGTTTTTGACAATGATCCATCAGGCAAAATACGTAAAGTTTCTCGTTCAATACCACGTTGAATACCTTGTAAAATGGTGTAGTGTTTTTCTAACCAACTAAGTGCTTTTGAGACATCAGGAATCATATTTTGCGCTTCCTTAAAATTTAGTTATTTGATATTTATATTAGCATAATTTAAAATTATGCGATGGGCTAATTTATGACAACATTTGGAATAAAAAGCATTATACGTCGTAATATAGCAATCCTAAAAACTATAATTTACTATTTTTATTACAAATAATTTGATCTTAAAAGCATGACAACTTTTAAAAAATAACAGCTATTTCATGGATAGGAAATAGCACATATAATATTTATCATAAATCTATTTTATTTATAATCGTTGCAATAAAACTAATACTTCCATATGTGAAGTATGCGGAAACATGTCAAATAATTTTACTTTTTGGATTTGATAATTTGGCAGTAACATTAAATCATCAACTAATGAAAATAAGTTACAACTTGAATACATAATATAATTAGGTGCCATTTGTTTCAAATACTGCATAAGTACTTTACCTGCCCCTCGTCTTGGGGGATTTAGTAAAACTAAATCCGGTACATTTTTTTGAGCTGTAGCGTATTGTGTTGCGTCAAATGCTTTAAAGTTTAATTGTTTATAACCTAATTTTTTTGCTGATTTAGTTGCACACTCAATTGCGTCTGAATTAATTTCAATACCTGTAAGGCTAATATTTTTCTCAGCAACAAGGTTAGCACAACTTAACCCAAAACCACCTACCCCACAAAACATATCCCAAATAGAATGAATAGGTAAATCTGTGACCCAGTCACTTGCTGTTTTATAAAGGCTGCTGGCAACATATGGATTTGTTTGAAAAAAGCTTTTAGGTTTAATAAAAAGAGGAGTGTTATTTAAAGTTATCGGAAGAAATGAATTATCAGTTAAGACTATTTCTTCTTCACCTTCTAAAATAGCCGCATGATTTGGTTGAATATTTATCGAGATTACGTCTAAATTTTGAATTTTGTCTTGTAATTGTTTAATAGAATCATTTATTTTAGCAACAAACTTGTGTGATTTTAAAACAAATCGCAACATAAAGTTGCTCGTACTCTCAATTTTACTTTCAGTAATTATAACAAATTTCAACTCCCCTTTACGCTTATTAATATTATAAGGAATAAGCCCTTGTTTACGAATGAAAGTTCGAACAAGTTTTAAGATATTTTGCATACTGTTTGAGTAAAGAGGACAATCGCATAAATCGACGGCCTCATTCCCCGTTTGTATACCTAAAACGGGCTTTTCAACACTACCTAACACTGCCATCTTTGCTTTATTACGAAAAGCGGTTTCATGACTAGCAAAAGGTTCTTCAACCTTGTTTGGTTTAAATTGGATTAATTTTTGTAATAACTTATTTTGTTTTTCTGCCAGTTGTACATGATAAGGATGTTCTATCCATTGGCAAGATAAACACTTTTTTTGTTGGTAAAAGTGACATTGCATTGCGATTAAAGCCTTTTTTATAATGGGTATAATTATATACAGAATATCGAACGAATATAATAATAGTTTTGAATTTTATACTAAAACATATATTTTCCTGAAACTTTTTTACAAAAAAATTATAGGAATATAAGAAAAAGGTATAATTAATTCTCTGGTATAATTTGACGAAATAGTGCTGTATGATAGGATATTGTCATTAATATTAAAGGAAAAAATTAATGTCTATAAAGTTAAAAACCCCTGCTGAAATTGAAAAAATGCGTATAGCAGGCAAACTCGCTGCTGAAGTTTTAGAAATGATAGAGCCTTATGTTAAACCTGGTATTACTACAGGTGAACTAGACAAGATCTGTTATGAACATATCGTCAATGTCCAAAAGGCTATTCCGGCTAATATTGGTTATCATGGTTATCAACACACCAGTTGTATTTCAATTAATGATGTGGTTTGTCATGGTATTCCAAGTTTTGACAAAAAGTTAAAAGATGGCGATATTCTAAATATTGATGTGACAGTTATTAAAGATGGCTATCATGGTGATACATCCAGAATGTACATAGCAGGTAAACCGACAATTGTTGGTGAAAAACTGTGTCAAGTAGCGCAAGAAAGTCTATATGCAGCAATTAGAATTATAAAACCAGGTATCCGTCTAAAAGAAATTGGTAAAACCATTCAAAAACATGTTGATAAATTTGGATTTTCATCTGTTAGAGAATACTGTGGTCATGGTATTGGTGAAGTCTATCATGACGAACCTCAAGTTTTACATTATGATGCTGATGACGGCGGTGTAATTTTAAAACCAGGAATGACCTTTACCATTGAACCAATGATAAATACGGGTGATTGGCGTACCCGTACCATGAAAGATGGCTGGACAGTTAAAACCAAAGATCATGGACTTTCCGCTCAATATGAACATACTATTTTAGTTACTGATAATGGAGTTGAAGTCTTAACATTGCGTAGTAATGAAAACTTCCCTCGAATTATTGAACACTAAATAAAAACGATTCAACAATAGCTTATTGTTGAATCGTTTAACTTTATAAGTCTCTATCAATAATTTTTATATTCGAATTTTTTTGTGCTAATTTTTTATTTAGTTCATCGATTTTACTTCTATGTATATCTTTTTTTAGAGAACGAACATAAGAAGCACATATAATAGCAAACCCACTGTTTATACTTAGCAAAAACAATAAACCTATAAGTAAACGCTTAAAAATTCGTTCCAGTTTAAATTTCATAAATCTTAATATAATAAAGTATACAATTTACGTCGATAACTACTAGCTAACGGATTACTTGTTCCTAATGCCGCCAATAAATCGAGTAATGTCTTCTTCACTTGCCCGTCACCAGCATTAAGATCTTTTGTCAATGGTTTGAACAACAACTCTAATGCTTCCTCATGACGTCCTACATGCATTAATTGGGAAGACAATTGAATCATTAGTTCAACGTTATCAGGATGTTGAGCAAATTCTGCCTGTAATTGTTGTAGTTCTGGTGAATTAGCCGCTTGTTCAAGTAATTCAATTTCGGCTTGTAATCCATGATAGCTTGAATCTTGATCTTGTAGCGGAATAGTTGCCAGCACTTCTTTTGCTTCACTTAGCTGTTTAAGTTCAATTTGTGATTTTATTAGCATTAATGCAATATCGGTTCTTGGTTTACCCAAATGATCGGTTAGTGATTTCCAGGTTTGCCGTAACAGTGGTAATGCTTCTTCATATTTAGCCTCATGAAATAAATTTTGAGCTTCAATTAATTTAAGCTCATCTTCATTTGGTAGCACTTTTTCTAAAAAAGTTTTAATGGTTTCTTCGGATTGAGGACCTTGAAAGCCATCAACAGGTTGACCATTTTGAAATAAATAAACAGTTGGAATGGCCCGCAAACCAAATTGAGCAGCCAGCATTTGCTCTTCATCGCAATTAACACTTGCCAAAATAAATTGACCATGATGTTCATTAGCTAATTTAGTTAAAGTTTGAGTCATTGCTTCATAATTGGGACTTCTTGATGACCAAAAATAAAACAACACAGGGGATTGAGAAGATCTTTTTATAATCTCTTGAATATTTTGTTCATTAACATCAAAAATAAATTGATTTTGCATATTATGTCCTAAGAATACTTTGATTCATTATTTATTTTTTAAAATTCTATCCATTAATCTATCAGGAAGCAAACGTTTAGCAATAGCCGCTATTTTTGTTACTTTTGTTACCCTGTAACGTATTTTGGGAGTTCTATGCTCAAGCGCATGAAATAAGTAAGGTAACAAAGCTTCTGGCGGTAACGTAAATCGTTTGGCAATAGGTGGATTTTTTACAATATTTTCTTTTTCTATTTGATTAACATTATTTGAAAAATACGTTTTTAATGGCCCAGGTTCAATTAAACTAACTTTGATATTGGTATTAGCTAATTCTAATCTTAGTACATCAGACCATGCTTCTAAAGCATATTTACTTGCTGAATAAGCTCCTCTACCAGGAGTGGCAACAATGCCAACAATTGAGCTGGTTTGAATAATACGTCCTTCATTTTCTGCAAGCATTGCAGGAAGTAGTAACTGAGTTAACTGATGTACACCAAAGAAATTGGTTGAGAATTGTGACTCTAACTGCTCTCGGCTAATTGTTGCTAATCGCCCATATACTCCAAAGCCGGCATTATTAAATAATGCATATAATTGTCCGCCTGTCATAGTTAACACTTCTTTAGCGGCTAAATGCACAGAATCAGGATTATCTAAATCAAGTAATACAGTTTCAAATCCTTGTTCAATTAATTTTTGCTGGTCAGACTTTTTGCGACAAGACGCAATAACTCGATAACCACGTTTTTTTAATGCAATGGCTGAAATAAGTCCTATTCCACTTGAACAGCCTGTAATAAAAATTGTTTTCAATTTTTATCTCCGTTTTATTCATATATTGTCAAGCTAATCTTCTGCAATTATGATATCACACTTAAATAGAAGTTACCCAAACTAAGCCAGAGGATCGTATGAAAATCGCTATTATTGCTGCAATGGAAGAAGAAGTTGCCATATTAAAAAGTAAAATTACCCATTATCAAGTTGAACGCCATTTAGGTTGTGATTTTCACCTTGGTCAAATTGCCGGTTGTGAAATAGTTCTATTTCAATCAGGCATTGGTAAAGTAGCCGCAGCTTCAGGCACAACATTATTATTAAATAATTACAAGGTTGATGCCGTTATTAATACCGGTTCAGCTGGAGGACTTTCAACCGAACTCAATATTGGTGACATTATCGTATCAAAAGACGTATTTTATCATGATGTCGATTTAACCGCTTTTGGTTATAAACCAGGGCAAATGTCCGGTTGCCCAGTTGTATTTGAAGCAAGCCAACAATATCAATCATTAGCCAAATCATGTATAAAAAAACAAGGTGTTAATGCAGTTGAAGGCTCAATTGGTAGTGGTGATGCATTTATTAATGGTAAAGATACATTAGAACGAATCAAACAAACCTTTCCAAATGCCATAGCAGTAGAAATGGAAGCCGCAGCAATTGGGCATGTCTGCTGGCTATTTAAAGTACCGTTTGTAGTGGTAAGAGCAATCTCAGATAATGGTGATAATGAATCTGCAATGGATTTTCAGTCATTTTTAAAACTTGCAGCCACACAATCGTCCTTAATTGTTGAATCAATGTTAAGCGAGCTAACCTAAACTCTTTTCAAAAAGAGCATACTGATGTCACAAACAATATTCACTAAACAAAGGTTGACGCCAACCAGTTAGTATTTCTGGTACGTCACCTTTTTTATCAATTTTCCATTTAATATATTGATTAATTAATCGCCGTGAAAGTAACAAATCTTGATTAAGCCCTGTTTTTAATGAAATGATTTGAGCCGCTTTTTTTAATTCATCCGAGATCTTCTTGAAATCGGGATAAGTATTAATTCTACGAATAAGTGGTACCTCGGGTATCGGTTCAGATAAAATATCGAGAATTTTTTGCCCATATAAACGAATTTCTTTACCTTTCATCCCTAATTTATCAAGTTCAGCTAATGAAGACGGTAAATAACGTGCTATTTTCCACAAAACTTCTTCGCGTATAACAAAATTTAAAGCGATATCTTGCTCTTTGGACAATTTATATCGCCAACTTGCTAATTTATACAATTGACCTAGACTTTTCCCTTTCAATTGCCAACTATTTTTAATATTTAGATAAGCATTATTTGGATCTATCACTGTACATTTACGAGCCACCGCCATTTGGCACTCTTGATAAGCGGCTTGCAAATAATCATTTTCGGTTAATTGTGATTTTAGAATGTTTACCAATGGAAAAAGATAGAACACATCATTAATAGCGTACTCACACTGTTTTTCGGTTAATGGTCGTTTTAACCAGTCTGTTCGAGTTTCACTTTTATCTAGCTCTACTTCTAAATATTTTTTTACTAAACTGGCATAACCAGAACTTAACGGATTATCTAAAAAAGAAGCCAATATTTGGCTATCAATAATAGGAGTCGGCACCATTCCAAAGTAATAAAGGAAAACCTCGATATCTTCACTGCACGAGTGGAAATACTTTTCAATTTTAGGATTTTTTAAGATCGTTAAAAAATCTTGCCAATCACTAATAGTGATTGGATCAATTAATGCAGCATGTTTTCCATCAAAGACCTGCAATAGCCCTAAATGTGGATAAAATGTACACGTACGTACAAATTCTGTATCTAATGCAATCGCTGAGCTTTTTTCGATTTTTGAACAAAACTCAGCTAGCTGATCATTATTAACAATAAGTTGATAAGACAAAGTAAAATTCCTATTTAAATAAATCTATTTATTGTGTACTTTTTTTAAATACAACATCAATCACCACAATTTCAGAGCGAGTCATTAAGCGAATAGGTGGTCCCCAAAAACCATATCCACTACTTACTATGCTAGTAAAATTATTATCTTCATTTTGATACAAACCATAAGCGTTTTTATACATTAATTTTTCAATAAGGTTAATTGGAAATATTTGCCCAGCATGAGTATGCCCAGAAATCATTAAATCAACACCTAACTTTGCTGGTTCAGTAAGATCTTTGGGTTGGTGATCTAATAAAATAACGGGTGTATTTGTATCTGCAAACATCATCAAATCAGCTAATGTGGATCTTTTCACATCATAAAGCACAGAAGAAAAATCATCTCGCCCAATTAATGTAATTCCTATATCATCAAGATATACAATATCATCTTTTAAAACCTTCATTTTTGCTTGCTTAAAAGCATTAATAATATTCTCTTCACTATTATTTTGATTTCTAATATTTAAATATTCGTGGTTTCCAAAAATAACGTAGGTACCATGTTTCGATTTTAACTGCTGAAATTGCTTATCAAAACCTAGTTCTGTAAAGGGCGCCAAACGTTTATCTAATGTATCACCTGTAATTACAATAAAATCTGCATTTAATTGATTTACTTTATCTATCATTTGCTGAATAAATCCACTCGAAGTTAATTCATTAATATGAATATCACTAAGCTGCACAATACGCAGATTTTCAACATGAGCAGGTTTATCTATTTTTACTTGATAATAAACGGTTTTCGGACTAATTGCCATTTCATGGCTGTAATAAAATAGTGAAAAAACTAAGCTTACATAAACAATTCTAAGCAGTAAGTTAGGCTTTAATTTTTTTTTGCAGAGCAAATAGATCGCATCAAAAATCAATAAAATAAAAATACTACACAAAAATCCAGCAAAAATAATATTAAAAATCAGAGATAGCTTATTAAAAATACCATCTAATGCCCTAGAAAGCACCAGTGATAATCCAGCAATTGCAACAATTAACCAATAGATGATTTTAGAATAACCAGTAAAATGAAAATTGAACCAAAATGCCCATCGTTTACCTAAATAAGCAATCATTAAAATACTGATCACTATCATCATAAATAAAATAGAAAAATAAATAAAACTCATAATTATCTGAACAATTGAAGACGAATAATGATATGATAACAAAATTATTTTTTTTCGTACCAATAACTTTTTATGGATATTAAAAAAGACCAATTATTCATCACACCTATTGAAAAATTGGGGGATTGGACTTTTGATGAGAAAGTTGCCGAAGTTTTTCCTGATATGGTGCAGCGATCTGTTCCTGGTTATTCTAATATTATCTCGATGATCGGCATGCTAGCCGAAAGATTTGTACAACCTAATTCAATGATTTATGATTTAGGTTGTTCATTAGGCGCTGCTACATTATCTATTCGACGCAATGTCAATCAAGAAAATTGCCATATTATTGCGGTTGATAATTCTCAGCCAATGGTTGAACGTTGTAAGCGGCATATTGAATCCTACAAATCAAGCACACCTGTAGATGTAATTTGTGATGATATTTGCCATATTAACATGCAAAACGCATCAATGGTTGTACTCAACTTCACCTTACAATTTTTAACTCCTGAAAATCGTCAACGTGTTTTAAATAATATCTATAATGCGTTAAAACCAAATGGCATTTTAGTCCTATCTGAAAAATTTAGTTTTAGTGATACCTGCATTGATGAATTACTATTTAATATGCATCATGATTTTAAACGTGCTAACGGCTATAGTGAGCTTGAAATCAGTCAAAAACGTAACATGCTAGAAAACGTCATGCTAACAGATACTATCGAAACACATAAACAGCGACTATCTAAAGCTGGTTTTAAACACATTGACACTTGGTTCCAATGTTTTAATTTTGGATCTATTATTGCCATAAAATAACAGATTAATTTAAGCGTAATTGATAAAGGATAACAGAATGATTGATTTTGGTGATTTTTACCAGATTATCGCAAAAAATAGACTTAGTAGTTGGCTTGAAGTATTACCTGCACAACTCGCAAATTGGCAAAAACAAAACATAGATAGTCGCTTTAATCAATGGCTAAACAGTATTAAACATTTACCATCCATCTCACCTTATCAAATTGATTTATTACATAGTGTCACAGCGAAATCAAAAGAGCCTCTTTCTACGGGTGAACAGCAGAGGATAACACAATTATTAAAAAATATGATGCCATGGCGCAAAGGTCCTTTTCACTTGTATGGAATTGATATTGATACAGAATGGCGTTCAGATTGGAAATGGGAACGCTTAATTAATCATATTGATTGTTTAGAAGATAAAATTGTTTTAGATGTGGGTTGTAACAGTGGTTATCATTTATGGCGAATGATTGGCACTGGAGCAAAACTTGCTGTCGGAATTGATCCTATGGCGCTTTATCTATGCCAATTTGAAGCTATTCGTAAACTACTAGGTAACGATCAGCGAGCACATTTATTACCACTTGGAATTGAACATCTCCCTAAACTTAATGCTTTTGATACCGTATTTTCAATGGGGGTTTTATATCATCGCCGCTCGCCACTTGACCATTTATTCCAATTGAAGGATCAATTGGTTGAAGGTGGACAACTAGTACTTGAAACTTTGGTTATTGATGGAGAATTACATCAAGCGTTAATGCCAGGTGATCGTTATGCACAAATGCGTAATGTCTATTTTATACCTTCTACTCCTACAATGATTAATTGGCTGGAAAAATGTGGGTATTCAGATGTAAGAATGGTTGATATATCATTAACTAATTTTGATGAACAACGCAAAACTGAATGGATGACATCAGATTCTCTGGCCAACTTTTTAGATCCAGATGATTCAACCAAAACAATTGAAGGCTACCCTGCCCCAATACGAGCTGTTTTTATCGCAAAAAAATAATAATATAATAAAAAAAGCGTTATTAGCTTTATGAATTAAGGTTCCGCTACAGGTTGCCTTGAAATGTAAAAAATCATAGTATCTTAAGTTATATTTGGTTTATTTTTTAATTGACTAACATCTATCACTAAAAGACAAAAAAAGTGTTGTCAAAAACTTTCAGGTAACTATGTGTTTAAATATAATTATTTTATATAAATCATTAATTTTTTTTAGAAATAGGAAATAAACAATGGAGTTGTTCAAATTTATTTTGCTGTTACCTTTTAATATACTGCAAAAGGCTTGGGAAATAATTAGTACCTTTCTTATTTTTTTATTTATTTTAATAAAAGGAATTTTTTGGCTATTTAGCCCAATTATTGGCGATATTAAATGGTCAACACCAAGTTGGTTACCTGATGCAAAAAGATTTTACTATGCGACAGGTTCTGTATTAAAAAAAATAAAAACTATAATTAGCGCAAGTATTATTTTAGGATTTATTGCTTATTTTTCAGTAAATTATGCCTATCATTGGTATTTAAACCGCCCAAAACCGATTGAACCAGCACCTATAGTAATAAATACCTATTCAGCTAAATTAGTCCCACCAAGTACAAGTAACGATATAATATATATCCAATTCACCGGTGCTAAACGCCCACCAATTCCCCTAGAATCAATCAATAAAGATGAAATAACAGAAGGTATTAGTATTTCACCAAACATTGAGGGAAAATGGACATGGTCAAATGATTCAACAATAAAATTCACACCAAAAGAGAGAAAGTGGCCACTTGGTATTGAATATACAGTCATATTGGATAAGTCAAAATTATTGGCTGAAAATAGCGAACTAGAAAAAAATAGTGCAACTTTTTCCTAATTTTGAATATAATTTCAAAAATCGAGGTGAGCTTTATTCCAACCCTACAGAAACAAATATTAGGAACGTCATAAATACAATCAGATTTAGTCATCCTGTTGATAGGCAAAGCTTTGAAAAAAATATTATTTTATCGCTTTATGAAAAAGAGAAGAAATCTGACAATTCATACGAAAAAAACGATGATGAATTCTTAAACCATGTCGATTTTACTATAACCTATGGTGATAATGACAAAATCGCATATATAAAGAGCGCACCTATTCCCTTACTTGATAAAGAAGGTTATTTAAAAATAACAATTAACAAAGGGGTTAGATCAACTTTAGGTGGTAACTCAATGAATTATGATATAACTAATAGTGTAACTGTACCAGATAAATATCATTTAAGTGTTACAAGAACAGAGCTTACATTGGTTGAAAAAAGCAATGAAAAAATACAGCAGGTATTAGTTTTATCATTAAGTCATGCCGTAAGATCTGAAGATGTATCGAAAGCAATCAAAGTTTGGCAATTACCTGAAAATAACAATGGTTCTTATAGTGAAAGCTATTACAATAGATCTTCTGGTAGATACGAAACAAAATACAATGTAACACCAGAAATACTCGAAAGAGCAACTCCAATATCAATAAAACCAATTGATACTGAACTTGCTTATCAGAATCAAATTAGCTTTGAATTTAAAACTGAACAAAACTCAAAGGTATATATTGAAGTTAATCAACCTTTATCTTCTCAAGAGGGGTATTTTTTAAAACAAGATTATCAGACAATATTAACAGTTCCTAGTTACCCAACTTATCTTGATTTTGCCGCATCAGGTTCTTTATTATCTTTATCTGGCGAGAAAAAACTACCTATAGTATCGCGCAATATAGAGCAGATGAAGTTAGAAATAGATCGCGTTATCCCTTCACAGCTTCAACATTTAGTAGCATTTAATGAAAGCTATGAATTTAACGATATGAATTTTGGCGAATTAGATAATGATCATTTTGTTGAAAAATATAGCATAACTAAAGACGTTACAGGTGCTCCTGAAGAAGTTAAATACACAAATGTCGATTTAACTCGTTACTTAACTGCTAACACAAATGGGAATAAGAATCGTGGTGTCTTTTTGTTAAGACTTTATGGAAAAGATAAAAAAGATACTAAATATGAGTTCATGGCTTCGCGCTTTATTGTCGTTACTGATTTAGGAATTATCGCCAAAAAGTCACTTGATCAATCCAATGATCTCTTTATTCAATCAATAAGTTCAGGCGAACCCGTTAGCGGTGCTAAAGTTTCAGTTCTAGGCATGAATGGGATTGCTATTACGTCTAAAACTACAGATGATAATGGTCATGTTCGTTTTGCACCATTGTCTGAATATTATCAAGGCATCAAGCCTCTTTTATATGTTGTTGAAAAAGACCGTGACCTATCATTTTTACCAATCAAAAGTTATGAAAGAAATTTAAATCTATCTCGTTTTGATATCGGCGGCATTCGTGAAACCCTTGAAGGTGGGGAGTTACGATCTCACATCTTTTCAGATCGAGGTGTTTATCGCCCTGGCGACACATTCCATATAGGTACCATAGTTAGAGCTCAAAAATGGACTAATTCCTTAGAGGGTATCACCGTAGAAGCAGAAATTTACGATCCAAAATCCAATCTAGCACTCAAAAAATCGATTGTACTAAATAAATCAGGTTTTAATGAACTTAGCTATAAAACTAACTATGAATCCCCTACTGGTGATTGGTATATTAATTTATATTTGAAAAATGATGATGAAGAATCGCGAATCCTATTAGGCTCAAGTTCGGTTGTAGTTCGTGAATTTGAACCAGATAAAACTGCTGTTTCTCTTAAGTTGTTGCCAGAAATAAAAGATGGTTGGTTAAAACCTGAAAATATCCAAGCTGAGATTAAAGCCAAAAACCTAATCGGTACTGATGCAACTAATCGTCGAGTCACAAATACATTAATTCTTGAACCATCAACACCTTATTTCAAAAAATATGAAGATTACTATTTCTACCAAAATATTTCTGGTGAAAGAAATAGTTTTAAAGTTGAATTAGATGAAAAAACAACAGATGAAAACGGTATAGTAAAACTCAATCTCAATGACAATATACAAAGCTTTGAAGGAAACTACACGCTAAGAATGTTAACCGATGTTTTTGAGCCTGATAGTGGACGAAGCGTTGCGACAACTGCAAGCACCTTTATTTCACCAAATGATTATTTAGTCGGAGCTAAAGCGGATGGCAATTTAAGATATATTAACAGGGATTCAGTTCGTCATATTGATTTTATAGCGATAAATCCGACTTTAGAAAAAATAGAGTTATCTGATCTAAAACTTGTTTTAATTGAAGAAAAATATCTATCGGTATTAGTTAGACAATCTTCAGGAGTTTATAAATATGAATCACGCCGTAAAGAATCGGTTCTATCTGAACAACCATTTAAGATTAATCAAGATAAAACTAGGTATCAATTAGATAGTAAAAATCCTGGTAATTATATTATTCAAATCAAAAATAATGATGACAAATTACTTTACCAAGGTAAATACTCTATTGTAGGTAAAGCGAATGTTACTCGTAATTTAGACCGTAATGCGGAGCTTTCATTAAAAATTAAAGACGCACAATATAACCCAGGTGATGAAATAGAAGTCTCAATAACAGCTCCTTATGTAGGTAGTGGTATTATTACTATTGAGCGCGACAAAGTGTATGCTTGGAAGTGGTTCCACACAGATACAACAAGCTCAATACAAAAAATAACCCTACCAAAAGACATTGGTGGTAATGGTTATATTAATGTCCAATTTATTCGTGATCCAAATTCAGATGAAATTTTTATGAGTCCACTTAGTTACGGTGTTATACCTTTCAAAATTTCAAATGATCAATTTAACGATAAAATCGTATTACAAGCACCATCACTGATAAAACCAGGAGATACGCTACCAATTACAATACACACAAATACGCCACAAAAAGCAGTTGTATTTGCCGTAGACGAAGGAATTTTGCAAGTCTCAAATTATAAACTGAAAGATCCATTAAATAGCTTCTTACGCAAAAAAGCACTATCTGTAAGAACGTCGCAAATTTTAGATCTTATATTGCCAGAATTTCGACATTTAATAACAGCTTCAGCACCTGGTGGTGATGGTGATAATGATGATGTCTTATCAAATCATTTAAATCCATTTAAACGGAAAATAGATGAACCAGTAGCTTATTGGTCAGGTATTATCGATGTCGATGGCGATAAAACCATTGAATATAAAGTGCCTGATTATTTTAATGGCAAAATTCGTATCATGGCAGTATCAGTTGGTGACAAAACAATGGGACATACTCAAATGTCAACAACAGTACATAATGATATTGTTTTACAACCTAATGTCCCATATTTTGCTGCACCAAATGATGAGTTTGAAGTTTCACTAAACGTAACTAATCTTATTGAAAATATTGGTGATAAAGTAATTCCTATTAATGTTAAAGTTTCAACCACTCCTAATCTATCAATCACGAGTGATAATAAAAAAACCATCGAATTGGCTAATGGCAAAGATGGGGTTTTAAAATTTAACTTTAAAGCAACAGATCAGCTTGGTAATGGCGATCTTCACTTTTCCGCCAACTATAATGATATAACAATTACTCGTGATATTAGCCTTTCAATACGGCCATTAACTGAATACAGATTAATCACAAGAATGGGAAGAATGGCAGATCATAAACAAACGTTTACTGATTTTAGAGACATGTATAATAATTTAAGTAAACGTGAAGCTGCTGCAGCTTATTCACCATTCATACTAAGTAAAGGCCTAAGTACCTATTTGCAGGATTACCCTCATTATTGCTCTGAACAGATTGTTAGTCGCGCGATTCCTATTTTGATCGCTAGTAAATATAAGGAATTTGATCTGGCCTCAAAAGAAGGAATAGCTCCATTATCAGAATTATTCCAAGTGCTGCAATCTCGCCAAAATAGTGAAGGTGCAATTGGTTTATGGTACTCAACTTATAATGTTGATCCATTTATTACATTATATGCAGTAAACTTTATGCTTGAAGCAAAAGAAATGGGTTATCAAGTTCCCCAAAAAATGCTTGATAATGCTAATAAATATTTGCAAACAATTGCTGAATCTAGTGATACTAGTACTTATGGTTTAAGAGTACGTGCTTATGCTATCTATTTATTAACAAGGCAAAATCAAGTTACAACAAGCTATTTAGCCTCTACCATTAGCAATCTTAATCGAAAAGATGATTCATGGAAAAAAGATATAACAGCAATGTATTTAGCTTCATCATATAAAATGTTAAAGATGGATAAAGAAGCAAATAAATTAATCAAACCTGTTTGGCAACAATTAGAAGCTGCATATGATCGTGCTTGGTGGCTAAACAACTATTATGATCCACTGGTCGTTAATGCAGGAAAAATCTATTTAATTAGCAAACATTTTCCTGAAAAAGCAAAAGATATTCCTGCGCAAGCATTAGAAAATATGGTTATCATGCTAAATAAACAAAAATATACTACTCAATCAGCAGCAATGACAATATTGGCTTTAAGTAGTTATTCGCAGAGCATTGAACAATCAAATTTATCTAAAGATACTCTTGAAATTAATGCAATATCAAAGGATGCAGAAAAACAAAGTATTATTGCAAATTTAAGTGGAATTTTAGCTAAAGGCAAGTTTAATGATCAAGATGCACAATTAAGCATAACTAATAAATCAAGCTTACCTGTTTGGTATATGCTGTCTGAACAAGGTTATGACAAAGATATCCCTAAAGAGCCAATTAAAAGGGGGCTTGAAGTATATCGTGAATTTACTGATCTTGATGGCAAACCTATTGAACAAGTCAAACTTGGCGATAAAATTAACGTAACAGTTAGAATCCGAGCACTAGCAGATGAAGGTGCAACTAATATTGCCATTGTTGATTTACTACCAGGTGGTTTTGAAGTAGTACAACAACCAATAAATTCTCAGGAAAAAGATTATGACGAATATATTCAAGATAATGAAGAATATGATGACTATGAAGAAGATGATTATGATGAAAATTATGGCTGGATTTCACCAATTAGTATAAAAACAGGAAAATACACTTGGTATCCTGAATATACAGATGTACGTGAAGATCGTGTTATTATTTATGGTTCAACTTATAATAATAAAATACAAGAATTCACCTATCAAATAAAAGCAACTAATGTAGGAATCTATAGCATTCCACCTGCATTTGGTGAAGCAATGTATGATCGTGATATTCAAGCCGTATCAAAAGGTGGGCAAAAGATAAGAATCATCCCACAACAATAGTTGTTTTTACAGTTAATCAATCACTGAAACGGGCTTATAGCCCGTTTTTATCAAAGATAACGATAATAATAAAAAACATATTCTAAACCTTGCTTTTAATATTCAAACGATTAAATTAATTTTATGCTTAATATAAAACAGAAAATGAAACAATAAGGTTATTGATAGGCAAATGAAAAGGTAAATGCTATGCTTATAGCATTATAAAATAATATATTTTCGTTTAACATTTAAAGGTAATTTTTATGGCCCTACCGTCTTTTTTAACAATATATAACGAACTAATTTCAATACCAACAATTAGTAACGTTACTAACAAGAAATTAGATTATTCTAACAAAGCACTCATCGACAAGTTAGCCTGTTGGTTTGAAGATTTAGGTTTTGCTATTGATATCCAACCTGTTCCTAATACTCGTCATAAATATAATATGTTAGCTACTTATTCAAATACCGAAAATAAAACCCAAGGTGGTTTATTGCTAAGTGGACACAGTGACACTGTTCCGTTTGATGATGGGCAATGGAGTAAAGATCCCTTTAAATTAACGGAAGAAAATAATAAGTTATATGGACTTGGCACCGCTGATATGAAAGGCTTTTTTGCCTTTATTTTAGATGCGCTGCGTGATATTGATCTTAAAAAGTTAACTAAACCCATTTATATCCTTGCCACCGCCGATGAAGAAACTTCAATGGCTGGTGCCGCATTTTTTGCGAAGAATACTAAATTACAACCCGACTGTACTATTATTGGCGAACCAACATCGTTAATCCCCATCAGAGCACATAAAGGATTTATCTCTAATTCCATTAAAGTCATTGGTAAATCAGGGCATTCTAGCGATCCCGATAAAGGTATTAACGCTATCGAAGTGATGAATTTAGTCATTGAACGCTTGTTAGTACTAAAACAAAAATTTAAAGAACAATATCATAATGACGGGTTTAGCGTTCCTTACCCTACTCTAAATTTAGGTGTTATTCACGGGGGGGATGCGGCCAACCGTATTTGCGGTTGTTGTGAGCTAGTGATTGATATTCGTGTATTGCCCGATAACGATGTTGATTCACTTTATCATGCGCTTTGTGAAGCACTGCAACCCGTTATGGATAAATATCCAAATCGAATTGCTATAGAATACGAAGTTGCCCCAATTCCGGGCTATGAGTGTAAAAAAGATCATCCAGCATTACAACACATTGAAAAATTAGTCGGTCATAGTGCGCAGACAGTCAACTACAGCACAGAAGCCCCCTACCTAAACCAAATTTCACCAACGATTGTATTAGGACCTGGTTCAATTGAACAAGCACACCAGCCCGATGAGTTTATTTCAATGGACTTTTTAAAACCAACTAAAATAGCAATAGAACAACTAATTAAGGATTTTTGTCTTTAATCTGTTTTTTATTCGCCGATAAAATAACATCGGCGAAATCTTATAAAATAAATCTAACTAAATGGAAAAAGTTGCAAAATCGGTAGCGATTTCAGTATTTGCAAAAACACTTTTTGCTTCATTAACTAACTTTTTATTGTTATTCAAATTATATCTTGGGCTTATATGAGTCATTATAAGTCTTTTGGCATTAGCTTGTTTGGCAATCGTTGCCGCATGTATAGTGGTGGAATGACCACGTTCAATAGCCTTATCAACTAAAGCATGTTCTTGGGTTGCTTCATGAACAAGCAAATCAACATCATTAGCAAGATCAATTGAGGTTTGGCAAGGAATAGTATCACCTAAAATTGCTAACTTTCGGCCTTTTTTAATTTGACCTAAGTAATCTGTGCCATTAATTATTCGCCCATCATCAAGTGTAATTGTTTTACCATTTTTAAGATCGTTATAAAAAGGACCAGCCTGAATATTATCTTGCTTTAATTTATCGATATTAAGCTGAGCAGGTAGATCTTTTTCGATAATACGATAACCAAAACACGGTACACGATGTTGTAATAATTTTGCTTCTACTTGAAACTGATTATCTTCAAAAACGATACAATTTTCTTCAAGCTCAATGATGTTAAGAGGATAGGTTAACCAAGAATAACTAATTTCAATAACAGTTTCGATAAGGATTTTAATTCCTTTCGGAGCGATCAATGTTAAAGGAGATTGATTCTGCATCAAGGAACGGGAAGTTAAAACACCTGGTAGTCCAAACAGATGATCGCCATGTAGATGTGTTAAAAAAATGATCTCAAGTTTAGCAAGACTAAACTTGGCTTTTTGCATTTGCATCTGAGTTGCCTCACCACAATCAAAAAGCCAGAACTTACCCCGCTCTTGCCTAAGATCCAATAAAATACTGCTCACATTACGTTGTAATGTTGGGGAACCAGCACTTGTCCCTAAAAAAGTCAAATTCATAAAGATTTAAACATTTTTACGTTCAATAGTCTGCTCACCCCAGAACAACTTATCCGCTTTGGTTTTAGAAAACGCAATTTTCAACACTTCATCACTACCTTCTGACCAAATTTGTTCGGCAAGTTTTTCATCATGGTTAGCTAGCTCAAAAATAGCCTCAGCAATTTCAATCGAGGTTTCACGAACAGAAGCCCAAGATTTAATATCATGTATTTCTTTTTTATCGATGTTCATTTTGCTACTCCTTTGAGTTGAATTAGAGGTAAAATAAACCTATTTACTGCAAAACACAATAGGCTAAATACGTATGATAACAATTATTTCTCCGGCGAAAACTTTGGATTACCAATCTCCATTATTAACCCCAAATTACACACTTCCTCAATTTATTGACTTAACTAAAAAACTTATTCAAGATTGCAAAAAACTAAGTGTTGAGAATTTAGCTAACTTAATGTCTATTAGCAAAAAATTAGCCGAACTTAATTATGAGCGATTTAAAGATTGGCATAGTGATTTTAATCTTGAAAATGCAAGACAAGCTATACTTGCTTTTAAAGGTGATGTTTATGAAGGATTACATGTTGAAGATTTTACTGATAAAAATCTACAGTTTGCACAATCCCATTTAAGAATATTATCAGGTCTTTACGGTATTTTAAGACCACTTGACCTAATTCAACCTTATCGGTTAGAAATGGGGATCCGCTTAAAAAATGGTAGTAACACTAATCTTTATCAATTTTGGGGCGATAAATTAACTCAACACCTTAATAGTGAACTAGCCAAAACATCACATCGCACATTAATCAATTTAGCCTCAAACGAATATTTCAAAGCGATCAAACCAAAACAATTAAATGCAACTATAATTCAGCCTATTTTTTTAGATCAAAGTAAAGATACCTATAAAGTTATCAGTTTTTATGCTAAAAAAGCACGTGGACTGATGAGCCGATATATTATAAAAAATTGCATTGAAAAAAGTGAAGATATTAAAAGTTTTAATCTAGAGGGCTATCAATTTGATTCAAAACGCTCAACTGACTTAGAATGGTACTTCATACGCAATCATCAATAAAGTAATAACGATGGAATTTCTGACTACATTATGGGCGCAGTTTTTATCTACCCTGCCCCTTTTTATGTTAATTTTATTAGGTTTTCTAGCAGTTAAACTAGGTCGTTGGCAAAAAACAGTCACCGATAGCTTAACCAAATTTACCTTTTATATTGCATTTCCCATCATGTTATTTCAGATCATGAGCCATTTTTCTGAACATTCGCAAATTGATATAAAACTGTTATTCGTCTTTTTTGGTGGATCATTTATCGTCTTTGCGATTGGCTGCTTAATTGCATCTAAATTACTTAAGTTAAATGGTTCAGAAAGTACAATGTTTGCTATGGGTAGCATCTACACCAATACCGTGTTTGTTGGTATTCCTATTATCAAAATGTTATTAGGCGATAGTGCTATCCCTATTGTTGCCATTATCGTTATCTTTAATGCGTTAATTTTATGGACCCTTGCAACGGTTTCTATTGAATTTGTGCAAATGGGAAAATTTTCAACTAAAGGGATTGTTAAAGCCTTTAAAAATGTATCAAAAAATCCCATTATTATTGGAATTTTTACAGGCATTTTAGTAAATTTTATTGGTTTACCGTTACCTAACTTTATCGATAAATCAACAAAAATGGTGAGTGAGATGACAGCACCTCTTTCATTAATTGTTTTAGGAATGGGGCTGGCTGAATATAAAATTCGAGATAAACTTTTAATTACAACAGCTATCTGCACATTAAAATTGACTGTGTTACCTATTGTTACTTATATTGTAGGTAAGCTCATCGGACTACCAACTTTAGAATTGCAAGTGGTGGTATTACTCAGTTCGGTTTCAATCGCGATAAATTGTTATATGATGGCAAGGCAGTTTGAAGTGTTGCAAGGCCCTATTGCTTCTAGTTTGCTAATATCAACGACGCTGTCTTCTATCACAACGCCATTGATTTTATCTATTATGTTGCAGTTACCTTTTGCTTAATCTTGATTGAGTATCATTTAATACGTTTAAATTTATTATGTAAAATTAAGGCAAAAATAATAACAGTACTACCAATTAAAAATCGCCCCCAATCAATGGATTGATGCCAAATCACTACATTCACTAAAATTCCTGTTGGGATAACTACATTATTCATAATAGCCAAAGTGCCCGAATCCACTTTGGTTGCACCATAATTCCATAAAAAGTAACACACACCAGAAGCAACTATTCCAAGCCAAATAATAATTCCCCATTGCAAATTAGTTGTTGGTAATTTTGATGCATCACCAAACAGCAGCCAGCCAAAGCTGGCAACAATCACTGCTCCAAAATAAACCCAAGCAAAAGCTTGATGTTGGGGCATTGGATAAACCTCCATAATCCTTTTATACCCTACTTGACCTAATGCAAAAACAATATTGGCGCCCTGAATTAATAAAAAACCGATAATAAAATTGGCACTAATATGATCATAACGAATAATGGCTGCACCAACTACTGCAATAATTGCCATTAAAAGATAGCTAAGCCTTAAAGGATGTTGTTGCAATAGATCATAAATAACCGTGACATAGATTGGTGTAAAAATAGTGAATAATAAAACTTCAGGCACCAAAATATATTGAAAAGAATTATAATAAAAAAAGTACATAATCCCTAATTGACATGCCCCTACTCCCATTAAAAGCAACATCTGCTTAAAACGAATATTTTTAAAACGTAAAAATGGAATAAAAGTTATAAAGGCAAATAGCACTCGCATTACAACAGCAAACCAAGAATCGACTTGTCCACTTAAATAAACCGCAATAAAACTAAATGAGAATGACCAAATAATTGTCACAAAAATAAGATAAAGCATAATTGATGAATATAAAAAATAACTAGATACAGATCGTATCAATTGGCTTAACACTTGTAAACTTTATATCATAAAAATTGATTACTATGAGAAAATAATTGACAACCTGTAAGAACAATTGTCGCTATATACAGTAATTTGAGAAACCACGGTAATGAACACGCATAAAAAAATTTAATAAATAAAATTAAATGTTAGTGATAAAAAATTGACTAACGTAGCCTCTTTGGTGAAAAACCAAAACGTTGTTTAAAGTAAAAAGCAAAACGAGAGCCTGATTCATATCCCACTTCTTGGGCAATTTGTAGGATCGTTTTTTGGGTAGTTTGTAACAGCATTAAACCAAAATTCATTCTTATATCTAAGATAATTTTGGATAAATTATATCCTTCTAAAGCAAGATGTCGTCGTAAAGTTGATTCGCTCATAGCAAATTGTTTAGCAATTTCTGCTGCCTGCCACTTTTTGTCTGGCTGCTGGTTAATAATTTCGCGAATTTTTTGGCTAATTTTTGGGTTATTATTCAGGGGAAAATACACACCAAATGCAGATAATCTAATTAATAATTCAATAAATAAATGTTTAACAAGATTAGAATTGCATTGGTTATGGGTCAATAATTCTGTTTTAATCTGTACCAATCGAGTAATAAAAGTTTCAGGTAATATTGTTTCAACTTTAATTTTTTTAAGAATTTGACTATTCTGATAAAGATGAGATAAAGCAAATTGGTCTATTAACTGTGCATGCCAAGAATAACAGATGGCTTGATAATCCTTATCATCAATATAAAAATTATTTATATTCATTAAATTACCTGCTGGAATCAGGACTAATTGACCTGTTTTTACCTTAAAATATTCGCCCTCACATTCAATCTGTTTTTCGCCATTTATGACATAGACAATCATTGGATCATTGCTTTGAATCTGCTTTAGGGTTTGATTACAACGTTGTGTTATATAAGTCACTCGACCAATTGAAGCAAAATCCATAATCCTAATAGCCTATTAACCAATATCAACGTGAGTAGGAGTAAATCATATCTGCCTTCGCTATTTGATGCGAATTAGCAATAAAACCAATTAGAGCTGGTGTGGTTTGTTCATCAACCTCAATGTGATCAATGTCTAGTGCATAAAGTGTAAATTGATATCGATGAGTCGAATTTAGCGGAGGACATGGACCACCGTAATTTATCACGCCAAAATCATTACGTACTAACCTACTTCCTTTAGGTAATAAATTGGGATTATTTCCTGCTGATTGTTTAATAAACGGCGTTTGTACAGGAATATTAACAATCACCCAATGCCACCAACCAGAACCCGTTGGTGCATCAGGATCATACATAGTTAATACTAAACTTTTTGTCGCTTTGGGTAGATTTTGCCATGAAATTTGCGGAGATATATTTTCGCCTTGACAACCAAATTGATTGGATATAAACCGAGCAGTAAACCCGCTATCGACAAGATCAGTGCTAGTTAATTGTAATTGTGCCGCATTACTGCAACTTGTACTCAATAATAATGTACTATAAATAATGGCTTTCGCTTTGTACAAAATACGCATGTTAACCTCTTTTAACTATTAAATAAAAGCCATCATAAGGAATTTTCAATCTATAATCAGCACAAATTAGCTTAAATATGACACAAATTCGATTAATATTATCATTCTCTTGCGGCTAATACTCGTTCAACCATATCAACAATGGCTTGAGTTTGTGAGTCAATTTCAATTTTGACTTTGTCTCCTACTTACTTGTCAAAAAGGCAAAAGCTTCAATCGGGCTTTCTTTAATACGTTAAATGGTTGGGCGAATGACCATAAAGCTTTTAGCCAAATCAGTGACCGTTTATGATATAAGCGCCATATCTCTTGTCTGTAATAAGGCGTTAGTTTTGTTTTTTATGTATATCCATTACAGCAATTTTTCAAATTACTGTAAACAATGCTAGTAAATCCTAGAGATAAACAGATTTCACCAGCAACTATCCTGTGCAAAGGATTTGCCATTAATGTCTTTTTATGGTGTAACACAGACAGCGCGATAAGTTGAATAGGAAAAATCCCCGAAAACACGAGGTGCACCAACATTCGATATTACCCACATTCCTTTACCTTTATAATCACCACTTAATGACACATCTGCACTCCAATACATATAGCTATCCCAATCGGTTCCAGTATAACCATTGCATTTGGATGCACCACCAGAGCCTGCAGCATTCCAGTCATTGACTATACATCCCCATTCATTCAATATTCCCCCTATCCATCTTCCTCCAGTTTGGTAACTCAATTGACGAAGAGCAGCCCATTTATTCCGTCCAGGTATCCCACCTGACCAACCTCTCCTATTAGTGTTCGTATAATCATTCATATCAGGTATTCGATAACCGCTTCCTAAACTGTGACAATAATTCCTTACAGCTGTTTGAGCATCTGTGCCATTTCCTGTTCCATTATACACAACATTAGGCTGTGCTATATACCAACGCATTAGCCTGAATTCATATAATAATTTGTTCTTACTGCTATCAGCATACAGTTTAAAAGTTACAGGGTTAAAACTTTTATCATTTGAGTTATAACGCGGCCCTTTTAACGTTATCTTCAAACCTGGCTCGCTATACCCATATGGTTTAGGTCCATAATACTCATGCCTCCATCTTGGCGTATTTTCGGTGCTTAATATTAAACTGACATTTCCCCCCTCTTCTGCACTAACTAGATTACCATTGGCTGCTAATACTTCGGCTGGCGTTATACCTTCAAATAACAAATAAAAATACAATCCATGCGATCCTGTACTTGGAAAGTTATTTTCTTTTATGCTTGAGTCATTTTCGTAATTTCCATTATTTGATGCACTCGATACTTTGTACCCCTTCCAAGCAACCCATGTCTCACCATTTGAATTTTCATTATAATAGTCGCCATAAGCAGTGTCATCATGGGCCAAATTGGGTTGTGCATATAATACAGAACAAGGGGTTATATTATTTTTATGTGGTTTAATATAATAAGTGTGCTCTATTGCATTAAAAGTACTTTTTTTAGGTGAACCATACCGTGTTGATAATTCGCCTGAGGTTGCTTTTATCGTTAATTGATAATTTGCAGCACATGAAGTACTTAATAATTCGGTTGGGTTTGCTTTTACGTTTGCTGTTATATCGTTACCCATATTATCTTGCCACTTTACAGTTATACTTCCAGTGGCACTTATATCACCATCGCCATCATCATCGCCCCAATAATTGTATGGAGTACCAATTAAATTATTTAAATCAAAACTTGGATAATAGCTATTCCCTGATGTTGGGAGTGGCACCACTGTTTTTATATCACTAAACTTTTTTATACTTTGTGGTAGCTCTATCGGCTTTATGAAGCTTGATACATCTTCATTTGCTTTTATCTCCATTTCATCTGCTAAAGTTATTGCAAGTAATGCTTCGGTATTTTCTGCCTTAGTTAATCCACCATCAAAGGTTAGATATGGTGCACTACCATTGATTACATTACTGGTTGTCGCACTTAACGCATTTGCTATATTGATATTGGCAGTTAATAATAGACTTATAACAATAAATAATAGTGTGATGGAAAAATGAGATAATAAAAACCTTGAAGATTTTATAAGTAAATTAAAATTCGAATTTAATCCTAAATGAAAAGGCATTAGCGAATTGGTAATGCTTACCATCAATAAATTACGTCTTGTTTTCAATCCAAAAAATAAACTCAAGTGATAGCTAGCTATTAAACAACATGTTAACATGCTTCTAATTCCTTTGTTTCAATATATATTTATTTTAATTTTATATACTCAATATAAAGTATAAATAGGTTAAACGGTTTTTTCAAATTTGAAATTAGGGTATTTGTTAAGGAGTGTAAAAAGATAATTATTGATTCATTAGGGCGCTTTTGTCTGCGATGAAAACCCTGAGAATGTTGTCAAAAAGTTTCAGGTAACTATGTGTTTCAGTATAAAAAGTAATTAAGTATAAAATTTAAATTTTGTTGGGATTGATTTGTCGATAGTTTTCAACGACAAATCAATCACTTCAGATGTTTAAAAGATTAGTGCATGTTACAATAAAAATCTCTCAGATAGAATGTTGATTTAAATGAATTTTTCACTCAAAAGGTTTTAAGGGAAATCAATGAGTTATTATGGTAATATCAAGTGATGATATTTTTCCGCTATTAACCTGGAAACAAAAATAAAAATAAATTTTAGAAATGATTCACGTTGTTTAAAGCAATTTGATAAACGGTTAACATCTTGTAGAATTTAGGGAATTATTTTAATCATAAAGAGTAAATATCACTGATTTTCCATATGCCTTACAATATATTAAATATATCCTCCTTAAATGCCGTTATCTAAAACAAAGATCCTCAAAAATGATTAATTATGGCATAATATGCGCCAATTCATATTTCCGCGACTTCACTCAAAGGCTAATTATTACTTATATGAGTGAAACGCATGTTAAAGAGAGTAAATTCTAGTGTTAAGTACAAATAACATCACAATGCAATTTGGCAGTAAGCCATTATTTGAAAATATCTCAGTTAAATTTGGTAATGGCAATCGTTATGGTTTAATTGGCGCCAATGGCAGTGGTAAATCAACTTTTATGAAAATTATTGGTGGTGATTTAGTGCCAACCTCTGGCAATGTTGCTTTAGATCCTCATGAACGATTAGGTAAGTTACGCCAAGACCAATTTGCTTTTGAAGAGTTTACCGTGCTTGATACCGTAATTATGGGGCATACCGAATTATGGCAGATTAAGCAAGAACGTGATCGCATTTATTCACTTCCCGAAATGAGCGAAGAAGACGGCTTTAAAGTTGCTGATTTAGAAACCCAATACGCCGAAATGGATGGTTACAGCGCTGAAGCTCGTGCGGGTGAATTATTATTAGGTGTTGGTATTCCAATTGAGCAACATTATGGATTAATGAGCGAAATCGCACCAGGCTGGAAATTACGAGTATTATTAGCCCAAGCCTTATTCTCAAATCCCGATATTTTATTGCTTGACGAACCGACCAATAACTTGGATATCGATACTATCCGTTGGCTTGAAGACACCTTAAATCAACGCGAAAGCACCATGATTATTATTTCGCATGACCGCCATTTTTTAAATATGGTCTGTACCCATATGGCAGACATGGATTATGGTGAGCTTCGCATCTACCCTGGTAACTATGATGATTATATGACAGCATCAACGCAAGCGAGAGAGCGTTTATTAGCTGACAATGCCAAAAAGAAAGCACAAATCAGTGAGCTACAATCTTTTGTTAGTCGATTTAGTGCCAATGCGTCTAAATCAAAACAAGCAACTTCGCGCGCAAAACAAATTGAAAAAATTAAACTTGAAGAAGTCAAGGCCTCTAGTCGTCAAAATCCATTTATTCGTTTTGAACAAGATAAAAAACTATTCCGTAATGCGCTTGTTGTTGAAAACCTGACCAAAGGTTTTGATAATGGTCCACTATTTAAAAACTTAAACCTAATGGTCGAAGTGGGCGAAAAAGTCGCTATTTTAGGGACTAACGGTATTGGTAAAACTACATTAATAAAAACACTAATGGGCGAGCTTACTCCCGAACAAGGCGATATAAAATGGTCTGAAAATGCCAATATTGGTTATTATGCACAAGATCACGAATACGAATTTGAAGGCGACTTAACTGTATTTGACTGGATGAGCCAATGGAAGCAGCCAACCGATGACGAGCAAGCCGTACGTAGTATTTTAGGCCGATTGTTATTTTCACAAGATGATATTAAAAAGCAAGTCAAAGTACTATCAGGTGGTGAAAAAGGACGTATGTTATTTGGTAAATTGATGATGCAACGCCCAAATATTATTGTTATGGACGAGCCAACCAACCATTTAGATATGGAATCTATCGAATCACTCAATATGGCATTAGAGCTTTATCAAGGCACGCTATTTTTTGTTTCACACGATCGCGAATTTGTTAGTTCATTGGCAACACGCATTGTTGAAATTACACCTGAAAAAGTCATTGATTACACAGGTAATTATGAAGATTACTTGCGTAGCCAAGGGATTGAATAATTAGCCATTACTAAAAATAGCCACAAATACGAATGTGGCTATTTTCTGTATATTAATAATTTTTATTGTTTTTATACAATGCTAAAGTAGCTTTTTCTCGATACTATTTTCGACAAACAGGAGTGCATCCATCATATTTAAGCAAATTATAACCAACATAACCATTTTGGATATCAATGCCAAATATAAGTCCATTTGTATACGCCTGACTACTCCAAGTGCATCCTTGAGATAAATCAAAACCATTCTTAGGATAACCTTTATATAAATTCCCCCATTCACCATAAAACGTCCCATCTATATCTCGAGATAATCGGGCTTCTCGATTATGATACCATTCAGGAAATGATCCAGTTCCATTCCCGGTTACAGCTGTTGCTGCACTTGGAGCATTGCTGAGTTCCATTGGTGAATAAAAATAACTTGCCGCTTCTTCTGCACTAATCATCCCTAAATCACGTCCAGCACAAGCATTAGCTGCAGGAAAAATACCATTTCCAGTATTTAAATACTCCTCTGTTTTATATTGTGTTGGAGGAAGTGCTCGTATCCATTTTTTAATGGTAAAAGAATAAATAGATGTTTTTGAAGGCCTTATTATATTGGGTTTTGTCCTTGCTGTTAAAATTACATTAAAAGGTAAATTGGGATGAACGGATGAATTAAAGGTAACAACACCTTCACTTCCCGCTACATTACTTATTGAGACTAAATTCGGATTACTTGATGTATAAATATAATCACTTTGTTCATTACTCATTCTTAAAGTAAATTTTGCTTTATCAAAAGCCGTTGTGGGGAATTTAGTAGGAGCCAAAGCCGAAAAACCCTCATTAGGGAAGAAAACTCTAGGATTATAACCACCAATAAATTTGCAATTTGTTGTATTGGTACAAGTGTTTTTGTTAACGCCAGAAGCATCATAAATTTGTAAACTAGCAGGCTTTATATAGCAAACTTTGAAATCATCAACTTTTATTGTATACGTTTTACTAAGACTACCATAAGCATGTTCAAATGGTATACCATATTGAGATTGCGCTTTAACACCATTAGCGCTAATCGTCAATTGATATGGGCTTTGGCATGAATCTAATTTGTTTTTTAATTCATCAGCAGATAACGTTCTTATCGTACCATCTGACTGTCGATAGCGCCAAGTAGCAGTTAATGTACCTGTTATTCCCATAGTTGAATGAGCGAAATCACCATCATCATCACCATAACTTACTCCCACAATATTTGATAAACGTTTTGGTTGTCCATCAGCAACAACTTTTGTAATAAATTGATTAAATTTATCCCCATTATGCGCATAAATTACTTTATTTATTGATGGATGAATTACTACATAGTTAGAGGAAATATCAGGTTTTTGAAAACTCAATAAATCAGCCAGTTCATTAATAGCAGAGCCATTTAATTTTATATAAGGGGCTGAACCTTCAATTGTTTTTATTGTCTTTGCAGATAAAGCAGCATAACTATTAGTAATGGTCAATAATGTCATAAAGATAAAAAAGATGAAATTTATCATCTGAATTTTTCGTATTTTTATCAATCTAAGATAATAAATAATGTATTTATGGCAATTTTTATAAACAAAGAATGAATTTTTGAGGAATTTACTTGATAATATTTTTTTACACAAAGAATAAATTAATGTTGTGTTGTGTTGTGTTGTGTTGTGTTGTGTTGTGTTGTGTTGTGTTGTGTTGTGTTGTGTTGTGTTGTGTTGTGTTGTG
>NZ_JAGGHR010000013.1:48455-59630 GCF_024104075.1 Gilliamella sp.
TTGCTTCTTTCATTCTACCATAACCTATTCAATATTTCAAGTGATTGTTTAATATAATATTTTTATATAGTGTATCGATTAATTTTTATAAAATCATTTTTGTTTTAGATAAAAAAGAAATATAGTAACTCACTAAAACAAGCCTATATTGTAAATAAAAAATAACATCATTTAAATATAAAATGCTGACCTTTTTGTTAAGATTTGTAAATATTAGCTTGGATATCTTTTACTTACAGTTGGAAAGAAAATTATAAAAAAGCAATGCATATTAAAGTTGTAATATCATCCGTTGATAATCTATCATTGAAAAAAATAGCTGTACCAATATATAAAGCGATTTACTATTAAATAATTTAAAAAATTTTAGTAGCTATAATATAACCGCTAATGTAATTATTTTTATATACCAATAATTTTTATAAATTCTTATTTATGTTAACGGCTTGCATAAATGGAAATAACATCGCCAGAATCAATATCTATATCAACATTTATATCATCTATAACTATTCCGCCTGCCCCAATGTCCATCCAATTATCTTGCGTTATCTCTTTCGAATAAAAACTTATTGTATAACAGCTAAATCCATTATTTATTCTTATATAATTATTAAAAGATATATAAAAATGATCGATATCGTATTTATATTTTGTCACAAATTCGCTTTTCTTTGCTGCTTCTATCGCTTTGAATAAAAAAGGCGTATACTTTTTATCAAGTTTAAAAATAGTACCTTCGTTCATTATATAAGTACTCCTTACCGAAATACTATATTGTACTTGAATAGCCACACCAGTGACTATTTTCTATTTAGAGATCACCAATAGATTAGAATTCTAATTCATCCCACCAAATATCGATAAGTGGGCTAGTTTTAACACTTTTTAGACCGTGTTCGTTTAGCCATTTTATGACAATGTCACGATGTTCTTCGGTACAATTGCCTAGTTTTTGGGTGCAAATAATCCCTTTCCAATTTAAATAACCACTACCCTCATAAGCTAAACCATTGGGTTGAACAGCCTCAAGAATAAACTGATCGACAATATTATCTAAAGTTTCTTCAGTTGTACCTTCTTCAAACGACCAACTAACGGTAAAACCTAATTCTTTAAACTCTTCAATGTGTAATTTTTTTCGTAAACGTCTGCTGCGATTTACCATAATAATTTCCTTCTTATTAAATATAAGTTTGCTTATTTTTAGTGTGATTATGTTTATTGGAGGTTTTCACACCATTTTGATTGGATTGCGACGATCGATTTGAAGATGAACTTCTTTTTTTTGCTGGCGCACGCCTTGGTGGCGATTTTTTTACAGGTTCAGCTTTAATTTTTGGATCAACTTCAAACCCTTTGGTTGTTAATTCTGGAATCTTTTTTTTAATTAATTTTTCAATTGCTTTTAATTGTGGCAATTCATCAATGCACACAAGCGAGAGAGCTTGCCCTTGATTCTGCGCTCGACCTGTTCGACCAATACGATGAACATAATCCTCAGCAACTTGAGGGAGCTCATAATTAACAACGTAAGGTAATAACTCTATATCAAGACCTCGAGCGGCAATATCTGTGGCAACCAATGCCCTAATTTGTCCGCTTTTAAAATCAGCTAATGCTTTTGTACGAGCTCCTTGGCTTTTATTCCCATGAATAGCTGCTGATTTAATGCCATCTTTCGTTAATTGTTCCGCTAAATGATTTGCACCATATTTGGTTCGTGTAAAAATTAACACTTGTTGCCACTGATTTTTACCGATTAAATAAGACAGTAGCTCACGCTTACGACGTTTATCAACTCGATGAACATATTGAGTAATTTGATCTGAAGCACTATTGGTTTTTGCTACAGCAACAGATTCAGGTGACTGCAAAATAGATTGAGCCAAAACTTTTATTTCATCCGAAAAAGTTGCCGAAAACATTAAATTTTGCCGTTTTTTAGGTAGCTTGGCAATCACACGACGAATATCATGTATAAATCCCATATCTAACATGCGATCAGCTTCGTCCAACACCAGTATTTTAATCGTTGACAGATCCACCGCATTTTTTTGCTGTAAATCAAGCAATCGCCCTGGTGTTGCAATTAAAATATCCACACCACTGCGCAATTTCATCATTTGCGGATTAATACTCACCCCACCAAAAACTACTAATGAACGAATGGACAAATAACGACTATAATCACGAATATTTTCACCTATTTGCGCAGCCAGTTCGCGCGTTGGGGCTAAAATCAAGGCATATAAAGGACGTTTGCCTTTTTTAGGTTTTGGATTATTAGCTTCTTTTGCTTGCTGTTCAATAAGCTTTTGTAATATTGGTAAACCAAACCCTGCCGTTTTACCTGTTCCTGTTTGTGCACTCGCCATAAGGTCTTTACCAGATAAGATTACAGGTATAGCTTGTTGTTGAATGGGAGTTGGATCGGTATAGTTTTGTTCTTGAATTGCTTTTAAAATCTCAGTATCTAAACCAAGAGAGCCAAATGACATGAAATGTATCCTAAATAAATAAAAAATAAATTATTCATATGTATTATAAAGCAATTCAATAATATTTGTTTGATTATTTTGTAAATTTACTTATCGACTATTATGTATACTAATCCAAATTTTAAAATATTACACAAATCTTTACTTAAAATTATTGGAGCACCTTTAATATATAAATATGTTATAAAAAAGAGTATTGATTTGAATTGTGTTTACCTATTAAGATAGATAAATGATATTTATTATCATTTGCAATTATGTTAATATTTGACTCTTTAATAATAATTTACTGGATTAAACATGCTTTTAAACTTTAGCCACATTAAAAAGTTATTAATTGTCTCAATTTTATCGCTTTTTAGCTTTAATTGTTTTGCAAAAGATGATATCACTTTTGCAAACTTCCGAGATATACGCGATTTGAATCCACACCTTTATGGAGGTGAAATGTGGGCTCAAAATATGCTCTATGAGTCGCTTGTTCATTATAATCAAGATGGCACATTTTCTCCTTGGCTTGCCGAAAGCTGGGCTATTACAAACCAAGGAAAAACCTATACGTTTAAACTGAGAAAAGATGTTACCTTTAGTGATGGTGTTAAATTCGATGCTCACAGTGCAAAATTAAACTGGGATGCAGTCCTGTCAAATAAAGTGCGCCATACATGGCTTGAAATGGTACGTTTAATTACTGAAGTCAAAGCGGTAGATGATTATACTCTTCAAGTTAATCTGTCAGAGCCTTACTACCCGTTTTTGATTGAAATTGCAGTAACCAGACCCATGCGCTTTATTTCACCGAATTCAATGATCGATGGTGAAACAAAAAATGGCGTTAAATCTTATATTGGTACAGGCCCTTATATTTTAGGTGATCATAAAAAAGATCAGTATGCTGTTTTTAACGCAAATCCTAACTATTGGGGTGAGCAACCAAAACTGAAAACTGTTACCATGAAAGTTATAGCAGACAACCAAAGCCGTTTAATGGCACTTGAAAAAGGTGAAATTGATTTAATTTATGGTAAAAATATGGTGGATGCCGATTCATTTGAACGTTTTTCAGAAATTGATAAATTTCAAACATTAATGTCAAAACCTGTATCAAGCCGTATCGTATTGATGAATACCACTCGACCCGCTTTAAGCGATGCTAATGTGCGCCGAGCAATCGAACATATCATAAATAAAAAAGATATTTCGGAAGGTATCTTCAATGGTAGCGAAGCGCCAGCTGATACATTAATGGCTACTAATATTCCTTATGCAAATATTGGGTTAAAACCTTACGAATATAATATTAAATTAGCCGAAGAACTACTTGATAAAGCAGGTTGGCTAAAACAAAAAGGTCAGAATTACCGTCAAAAAGATGGCAAATCATTTGAAATAACTCTTTATTATGATAGCAATACTGCATCTCAAAAAACTATCGCACAATATATGCAAGATGAGTTTGAACAGGTTGGTTTAAAACTTAACATTCATGGAGAAGAAGAACAAGGTTATCGTGATCGCCAAAAAGCTGGTGATTTTGATATGGTATTTGATATTTCTTGGGGAATGCCTTATGACCCACAATCTTTTATGTCTGGCATGAAATTACCAGTATATGGTGATTATATGGCACAACAAGGATTGAAAGAGAAAGCTCAAATTGATGCAAGCATTAGTAAAGCATTAATTTCAACTGATGAAAAAGAACGTCAAGATCTTTACCGTTATGTGCTTGAAACATTGCATAACCAAGCGGTCTATATTCCGTTAACTTATGAACGCAACCGAGCTATCGCCATAAAATCACTAAAAGGTATTGAATTTTCTCCTTCGCAGTTTGACATTCCCTTTGAGAAAATGCATTTTTAATTTATTTTGTTAGTTAGTAATAATGTTAAATTACTTTTTTAAACGTTTAATTATGATGATACCGATTATTATCGGTATCTCGTTTATCGCTTTTCTACTTATTAATTTAGCCCCTTCTGATCCTGCTGAAGTAGCATTACGTTTAAATGAAATTATGCCCACGCCTGATGCTATTGAAAGTATGCGCCTAGAGTTAGGTTTAAATGAACCATTTTGGAACCGTTACATCAGTTGGTTATATAACGTTTTTCAACTTGATTTTGGTCGTTCTTTTGTACATCGAGATAGGCTAGTATTAGATGAGATCATTCGAAGCTTACAACCAACACTGCTTTTAGCATTATCTTCATTTATTTTTACGTTAATTATTAGTCTGATCTTAGGCATTTTATGTGCCATTTTTGTCAATTCAGTTTTTGATCATATTTTACGTATTATAATTTTTTTAGGCACGGCTATGCCGAGCTACTGGCTTGGGCTTTTATTTATCTGGTTTTTTGCTAATTATTTAGATTTACTTCCAACTAATGGATATGGCACATGGCAAAATCTAATCCTACCAACTTTAACGCTATCATTCGTTTATATTTCAACCTATATTCGTTTTATTCGTAATAACATGCTAGAAAACATGCGTAACTACTCCGTTTTTTATGCACGTAGCCGAGGACTAAAAGAACGAACAATTATTCTTAAGCATGTATTAATCAATTCGTTACATACCACTATTACCGCATTAGGGATGACAATTCCGCAATTAATTGCTGGCTCATTTGTGGTTGAATATATATTTTCCTGGCCAGGACTTGGACGGTTATGTATTGCAGCTATTATGAATCGAGACTACCCCGTTATCCAAGCTTATATTTTAATTATGGCAATATTATTTGTGGTATGTAATTTTATTGTCGATGTTATTCATCATTTACTAGATCCTCGTTTACGTGATAATGGTGGTTTGTCATGAATGTACTTAAGCAGGTTTGTAAAAATAAAACTGCATTATGTTGTTTAATTATCATTGCAACTATCATTATATTAGGTATTTTAGCCCCTTATATTGCACCATTTGATCCCAATAAAGTACGTATTATTCGTAAATACGCCCCAATGTCTGCTCAGCATTGGTTAGGTTGTGATCATCTTGGACGTGATATTTTTTCAAGACTACTTTATGGTATTCGCTCCACGTTATTTTTGTCATTATTAACCATGATTATTACCATTGTTATTGGTGCAATAATTGGCCTAATTTCAGGTTATAAACGAGGTAAACTTGACGAGTGTATTATGCGTTTATGCGATATTATGCTCTCTTTTCCTAGCCAAGTAATGATTCTTGCTATTGTAGGCGTACTTGGTGTGGGTATTGAGAACGTTATTATTGCCAATATTATGGTCAAATGGGCTTGGTATAGTCGTATGATTCGCAGCTCGGTTATCAAATATAGCCGTAAAAACTATATTTTATTTTCCCGAGCAATTGGCGCACCACATTCATTTATTATTCGCCGTCACTTATTACCAAATGTAATGTCAGAGTTAGTTGTGTTAGCCACACTAGATACTGGTTGGGTAATTTTAAATATTTCAGCTTTATCTTTCATAGGGCTTGGCATACAAGCACCAACTCCTGAATGGGGACTAATGCTAAGTGAAGCAAAAAACGTTATGATGCAGCATCCTATGCAAATGCTCTACCCCGGAATTGCAATATTAATTGTGGTTGCTGCATTTAATATGCTTGGCGATTGTTTACGTGACATTCTTGATCCTAAGGAAAAAACAGCATGAATAATAAATTACTTGAGGTTAAGAATCTTACTGTAACACTGGATAATGGCAAAACACTGCTTAATGATATCTCCTTTTGCCTTGAGCATCATCAATGTTTAGGTATTGTGGGCGAAAGTGGCTGCGGTAAAAGTTTAACTAGCAAAGCTATTATCGGTTTATTAGAACCCTACTTTTCGGTTCAAGGCAAAGTTTTATTTAACCCTAAACAGTCTAAAATAGCATTACAATCAAATGGTGATTTATTAAAACAAAACCATGAAACATTACGCCATATTCGTGGCAATGCTATTTCGGCTATACTACAGCATCCAATGAATGCTTTTGATCCGCTTTATTGTATTGGCAATCAAGTGGTTGAAACGTTATTGGCACATCTGACAATTAGTAAAAAACAAGCTATTGAAAAAACATTAACTATGATTGCTGACATTGGTCTTAATGATCCAAAACAAATCTTTAAGAAATACCCGCATCAGTTAAGTGGTGGCATGTTACAACGAATCATGACCGGAATAGCATTAATGCTTGAACCTGAATTAATTATTGCCGATGAACCAACCACAGCGTTGGATTCTATTAGTCAACTTCATATTCTGCAATTATTAAAAAATATCAAACAAAAATCGAAAACAGCAATGATATTTATCTCGCATGATTTAAGTGTTATTCACCATATCGCTGATCATATTATTGTAATGAATCAAGGCCAGATTATAGAACAAGGTAGTTGCGATCATATTTTTTATCATTCTAAAAATGATTATACACGTTACTTAATTGATACTCGTAAACAGTTATTAGCCAAATTTAACGCCGTTATCCACCCAAATAGATTGGAGACTATCTAAATGACGCCGTTATTACAAATTAATAATCTCAAAAAATCTTTCTTACAACCTAATCAAGGTTTATTTAATCGCAAAAAAACGCCAATTATTAAAGATGTTTCTTTGTCTTTATACCAAGGCGAATGTTTAGGTATTGTAGGAGAAAGCGGAAGCGGTAAAAGTACACTTGGAAAACTAATTTTGGGGCTTGAAAAACCTGATAGTGGCAAAATTTATTTTAATGGGCAAGATATAGGACAACGTGCATGGCGAAAGTCTCCAATGCGACGAGAAATAAGCGCTGTGTTTCAAGACTACAACACTTCAGTTAACCCTTATTTTACCGCTGCTGAAATTATTGCCGAACCCATTTATATTTATGACAAACTTACTGCAAGCCTACTTAAAAAGCGAGTAATTGAACTATTAGAACAAGTAGGATTAAATGAATCATTTTATCATCGATTTCCCCACGAAATGAGTGGTGGACAATTACAACGTATCTGTATTGCACGAGCAATTGCCTGTTCACCTAAATTTGTTTTATTTGACGAGGCAGTAAGTTCACTTGATATTACTGTTCAAACTCAAGTTTTATCGTTATTAGTTGATCTGCAAAAACAGTTAAATTTAACAACCATTTTTATTACACATGATTTAGCGACTATCACTTATCTTTGCGATCGGGTGATCTTCTTTTATCAAGGACAGATTGTCGAACAAGTTGATAAAATAGCCAATTTAAATCAGGTTAATAATATTTATTCTAAACAACTTCTTAAATCTATTTTAGGTTTTTAAATTATGGCAACTCAATCTATCGTTAATAAACAATATCGTTTTAAAGATTACTTAGCGTTAGTTATTCCGTTTATTATTTCAACTATTACAACTCCATTACTGGGCGTGGTCGATACCGCATTGGTTGGACATTTACCCAATCCAGCCTTTATTGCAGGCATTGCTGTTGGCGCTGTTATTTTTAATACTATTTATTGGCTTTTTGGCTTTTTACGAGTTAGTACCACTGGTTTTGCAGCACAAGCATTAGATGACCCGTTACTGTTGCGAGCATCTTTAATTCGCCCTTTATTTATAGCTATATTTTTAGGAATTATTTTTATCATTTTTCAACAGATGATATTTTCTTCCTCAATGCACATTATCAAACCTAATGAAGAAGTAAAGCATTACGCGGATATTTATTTCTCTGTCTTAATTTGGGGAGCACCGTTTGTCCTTATCAACTACGTTTTAGTTGGTTGGTTAATGGGAATGTCTAAAGTAAAGGCTGTGCTATTTCTACAAGTATTAATTAATCTGCTTAATATTATTATGGCAGTAATTTTTGTTTGGGGCTTTCATTGGAATGTGCAGGGAGTTGCCTTTGCAACACTAATTGCCCAAATAATTTGTACTTTGTTAGGCATTTGGTTTATTTATCGTAATTTACCGAAATCCAATCAACAAACTGATTTAAAATCGATACTATCTTGGCAATCATTAAAAGGAGTGATTTTAGTTAATACCAATTTGATGATTCGTACCATTTGTTTATTAATCGTTACCAACCATTTTATCTCGATTGGTTCGAGTTTTAGCACCGAAGTGTTAGCTGCTAATGCCGTTTTGTTTCAAATTCACTATTTAATGGCTTATTTGTTTGACGGGTTTGCCAATGCCTCAAGCGTATTTAGCGGTAAGGCGAAAGGTACTAAAGATATTAAGTTATATAATCAAACCTTACATTGGTCACTGCAAGCTTGTATTATTTGTCCTCTAATATTAGTTGCTTTATGGTTTGGATTTAATACAACAATTATTAAATTATTAACCAATCAAACCGAAATCATCACAATCTGTTTGCAATATCAATATTGGCTTACTATCTTTCCTATTGTGGTTGCTGGTGGTCTTATCTATTATGGCGTTTTTTCTGGGATCAGTTACACTTCTTCTATTCGTGATTCTATGATTCTTGCCTTAATTTTATGGCTGATATCACAATATATCTGTGTACCAATATGGGGAAATAATGGATTATGGCTTTCTTATATTTTATTTAGCTTAGGTAGAACTTTATTTTTAGTAATGTGGGTAAAAAAATCTAAAAGATATATTCTAAACTAAATAACCAATTATCTTTTAAAAGTCTAAAGTATTTATACCGTTCAAAGCATTAATTAGATAGTTTATATAAAAGATAATACAAAGCTTTTGTTTCTGAATTAACCTGTTGTGTAAGCAACTATACCATTTTGTATTTTTAAAATATATCGTATATTTTAAATAGTTAAATCATAGCTATGGTTTAATAAACTTACTATTTGTTCAAACGGCACAGAACCGTCGAGCATTATTGTGATCCAGTGATTTTTATTCATATGATATGCAGGTAATATATCTGAATTAATTTTTATTATAGAAATTAATTCAGGATCAGATTTAACATTAATTATTTCCACCATATCTTTTGAATTTAGACCTAACTTATTCTTTCCCACTGACATAATTAACCCCAACCATTTAGCATTAGTTTTATGTCTAATAACCTGATAGTTAGTATAATTTTCAAAAGGGTGGTCAATTTGAATATTGTTCAAAGTATGAGCATATTCAATTAATTTATTCTTAAGGCTTATTGTTATTTTTCTTTTTCAATTCACCAAATCTAACACAATAATATAAACAGCTTATTTAATATATAACATGCTAATTAAGCCTTATAAAATCATTGTTATACATGATAATATCAAAATAAAGTGTCAACAATAGCTATAAATTTAACCTATTTATTTTTGTTCTTTACAAATTTCATCTATTGATAACGTTGCTGGCACATTACGATCATCATTGAATTGAAAACGAAATAAAAACCGAATATCATAAGCACGTAATACTTCAATCACGTCTTGCTTATTACAAAATTGAGCATTAAGCCCAAGCCTGATATTTTCTGTAATGTCTACTATTGATACACTTTGGCTATCGGTCGGCATATTATATTCAAAAACAATATTATTAAGATTACCAAAAATGTTAGTTATTTCATAACCCGCATCCACTTTAACCGGAAATTCGCCACCTTCACCTAATATCGACCTTTTTGCACTATCGGCAAAAGCTTTAGTTATGTTTGCTGATGGTGGTAATTCAGCACTATACGCATTCGAAATTGTAAAAAGAGCAGAAAGTAACACTACCAATTTCATTAGCTTTTTCACTTCAATATTCCTTACTTTTAGATTTAACAGTCATATTGATTTTATTATAAAAAACATCTAAATGAAAAACAAATCAAATAAATTCACAACAAAATAAGCGGTTTATAAAATAACTATATGAAAGAATTGATATTTATACTTAATAGTCATATCGTTATACATACGTCACAATTAATTGCTGACAACTAAAAAATATCATTTTAAATCGATACAATCAAAAAAGGTAACCATATTGGCTACCTTTTAATAGTATTAACTGAATAAAATTACTTTTTATGTGGATGAGGATCTTTAACTGAATCACCCTGTCCAGACATAATATACCAACCATTTTTGCTGTGCGGTTTTTTATTATAATCAGGGCAAGGAGGTAACGATTTCTTACTTTGGTTAGAATAAATATAGCCACAGTCAGCGCACTTATAAGTGCCAGACGAAACATCACTACCGTATGGAGCAAATTTTTGTACCATTATAAGTCCTCCTAATAAATTAGTGATAAACCCAATGCTTATCACTGTTATATCTAACCGCTGATTTAAGAAAAAAGCAAGTGTAGTTTTTTAAAAATTGCTCAATAAACAAGTCTTTTTAGGTGATATAAAAACCATCAGGTAGAGTGTTGATTTTATTAAATTTTTATTTATCAGTTGCCAAGCTGTTTGTTAATATTTCTAATTCTACAGATCTATCTGAAATAGAAATCAAACAAGTTTGTAAATACCCCAAACTTAGTACACAACTCACGTAGAAAATCATGCTGCCTGTTTTAGTGTTTTATACTCAATCGGTGTCATGTTATTTAATGCCTCATGCGGTCTTTCGGTATTATAAATCATTAACCATTCTTCAGTTATTCTCCTTGCTTGCGCTAAGTTGTTAATAAGCCAACAATGGCACAACTCATAGCAATAGTAACTGAATGATTTTGTTGTAGTTGCTGTGCCCACGTTTTACGTG
>NZ_JAGGHR010000014.1:0-55983 GCF_024104075.1 Gilliamella sp.
AAATAACATTAAGCTTGGTGCTGGTGGGATTCGTGAAATAGAGTTTATTGTACAAGTTTTTCAGCTTATTCGTGGTGGAAGAGTAGTGGGGTTGCAAACTCGTTCGCTATTAAATGCGCTTGATGTGATTGAACAAGAATCGCTACTTGCATCGAATGAAGTATCGTTATTACGAGAAAATTACTTATTTTTACGCCGTTGTGAAAATCTTCTACAAGCTATTGCTGACGAACAGACCCAAACCTTGCCAGATAATGCACTGGATCAAGCTCGTTTAGCGACAAGCATGGGCTTTAATCATTGGCATGATTTTGAACAAGCGTTATTAGTGCGGATGCAACATAACCGCCAAATTTTTAATGAACTTATTGGCGAAAACGAATCAGAATCTACCTCAACGACTAAGCCTTATAACGATCAATTTGACGATCTTTGGGTGCCTGATCTTCAAATAAGCGATGTTAGTGCAATATTACCTACCTATTCAGAAACAGAAGTTACGCAGATCTATCAAATGCTAGTGCAATTTCGTGATGATATAGGTAAACGTACCATTGGCGTACGGGGGCGTGAAATCCTCGATCAGTTAATGCCACGTTTGTTAGAAGCTGTCTGTAGCGAAAAGCAAGCAACAATGGTGCTATCAAGGATTTTGCCGTTACTTGTTAATATTGTTAGTCGTACCACTTATTTAGAACTGTTACTTGAATATCCAACTGCTTTGAAGCAATTGATTCGTTTATGTAGTGCTTCACCAATGATTAGCGATCAGCTGGCTCATTACCCTATATTATTAGATGAGCTTATTGATATCAATTCGCTTTATCAGACTGTTGCTCCAAATGAATATAAAAGCCAGCTTTATCAATATTTATTGCGTATTGAAGTTGATGACGAAGAACAACAACTTGAAGCTTTACGTCAATTTAAACAGATGCAATTGTTGCATATAGCTGCTTGCGATGTTGAGCATGTATTAACTACCATGAAGGTCAGTGATCACCTAACTTATGTGGCTGAATCATTATTAGATTTTGTCATACAAATGGCTTGGAATCAAATGGTTACTCGCTATGGCAAGCCTGAGCATTTGGCTGATAATCATAAAGGCTTGGTGGTAATTGGCTATGGTAAATTAGGCGGTTGGGAACTGGGTTATGGTTCGGATCTCGATTTGGTTTTTTTACATGATTGTCCAGTTAATAGTATAACTAACGGCAATAAGCAGATAGATAGTCGTCAATTCTATTTGCGTTTAGTTCAGCGAATTATTCATCTATTTAATGTTCGTACTAGTTTTGGGATTTTATATGAAGTTGATGTAAGGCTTCGCCCCCAGGGTGATGCAGGATTGCTTGCTTGTAGTTTAGATTCGTTCGAAGATTACCAAATGAATGAAGCTTGGACTTGGGAGCATCAAGCATTAGTCAGAGCAAGAGCTATATATGGAGAAGGTGAATTAATAAAACGTTTTAACCAAATTCGTCATAATGTACTTTGTAAAAAGCGTGATGAAGTTGTATTAAAAAAAGAAGTGCGTGAAATGCGTGAAAAAATGAGAGTACATCTAGGTAGCACTCAAAACAATTTATTTAACTTAAAAATTGATGAAGGAGGAATAGGAGATATTGAGTTTATATCGCAATATCTTGTGCTTAATTATGCTAATAAATATCCTAAAATGACAAAGTGGAGCGATAATGTTCGGATTTTAGAACTTGCGACAAATTATCAAATAATGGATAGCCAAGAAGCAGAGCAGCTAACACAAGCCTATATCGATATGCGCAACAAAATTCATAGATTAGCATTGCAATTACAATCTAGCACGGTTAATAGTTCGCAATTTGTGCAAGAAAAACAAATAGTCAACCAATGCTGGCTAAAATGGTTAACATAATAAATTGGCTTTTTATTTTAATGTTTGGTTTAACTTTATTGTTGATTTAAAATTTCTAGGAAATGTAAAAATCAATGCCACATTAATGGCATTGATGAAAAAAGTTAAAGTATATGTATATTAAGCCACTATTTTGCTTCCTTCCATAAAATCATATCTTGTTTTTCAAGTTCTGAAGCATCAAAGCCGATGGTTGTTGCCATATCTTCGCGGTCAAAAGCAATATCGCCACCATTAACAGCAAGATCACCTTTTTTAATCCCTTTAAAATCAAACAAATTGGTATCACACAGATGGGATAGGGTGATGTTTTGTGTTGCTCGGAACATGGTTTCAATGCGTCCGGGGAACTTTTTATCCCATTCATTGAGCATTTCTTTAATTACTTGCCTTTGTAAGTTGGGTTGTGAGCCACAAAGATTACAAGGAATAATCGGAAATTGTTTAATTTCAGCGTATTTGGCGATATCTTTTTCTTTGCAATAAGCTAGTGGTCGGATAATGATATGTTCACCTGAATCATTCATTAGCTTTGGCGGCATTGCTTTGAGTTTGCCACCATAAAACATATTTAAAAATAGCGTTTCTAAAATATCATCTCGATGATGGCCAAGGGCAATTTTTGTTGCACCAAGTTCGGTTGCTGTGCGATATAAAATGCCACGACGTAGCCGTGAACAAAGCGAGCAAGTTGTTTTACCTTCAGGGATTTTATCCTTGACAATACCGTAGGTGTTTTCTTGCACGATTTTATATTCAATGCCTAACGAATTTAAATATTCAGGCAATACATGTTCAGGAAATCCTGGTTGTTTTTGATCTAAGTTCACTGCTATTAGATCAAAATGTACTGGTGCACTGATTTTTAAGTTGATAAGAATATCAAGCAAAGTATAACTATCTTTACCGCCTGATAAGCAAACCATAATACGATCGCCTTCTTCGATCATATTAAAGTCAGCGATTGCTTCGCCAGTTAAGCGACGCAATCGTTTATGTAGTTTATTTTGATTATATATATTCATTACGATTTTATTGGTTATTCGGCACGGCTCATGTAACGGCGTTCAGCAATATGAATTTTAACTCTTTCATGGTTATCAATATATTCTGGAACCTGAATTACAAGCCCAGTCGATAAAGTAGCTGGTTTAGTTCGCGCACTAGCAGAAGCTCCTTTAATACTTGGCGAGGTTTCAACAATATCAAGTTCAACAGTCTGTGGCAATTCCAAGGCAAGAACTTCACCATCAGCCATTAGCACTTGAATACCATTCATACCGCCTTCAGGGATAAACAATAATTCTTCTTCAATTTGCTCTTTTTTGAAGATATAAGGGGTATAATCCTCATTATCCATAAATACATATTCATCACCATCAATATACGAAAAACTAACAGGTCGACGGGATAGTTCAATTGTTTCGAGGATATCATCACCTTTAAAACGTTCTTCAACTTTTCCACCATTTTTTACATCGGTAAAACGCATTTTATAAAGTGTACTGGCACCCCGTGCACTTGGACTTTGAACATCAATATCTTTAACAAGTAATAATTTACCATTATAGGTGACTGCATCACCACGTTTTATTTCATTTGCTTTAGCCATAATATTTATTCTTCACGATTAAAAAAAAGTTAAAAAATTAGCTCGCTATTTTACCGCTAACTTGCTATTGTCACCATCAAAATTTATTGAATAGGCGTGTAAAATAAAGAAAACACTATGACAGATTCATTCCAATGTCGAAAAAACTGTGATGCTTGTTGTATTGCTCCTTCAATTTCATCAGCCATCCCATGTATGCCTAAGGGTAAACCAGCTGGTATTGCTTGTATTCATTTAGATAACAATTATCAATGTAAATTGTTCTTGCACCCATCGAGACCGAAAGTTTGTGGTCGATTAAAACCTTGTATCGAAATGTGTGGTAATAGCCGTTCGCAAGCACTGAATTATTTAACTCAATTAGAACAGCTAACTAAAGGTTAAGTATTGTATATATTTAACAAAACAGTTCGATTATTAGAATTATTTATCTCGCCATCATTTTTTTTTGATACACTTTTACCTATTTTATTTATCAGTAATGATTAATATAAATTTTTAGCTGCCTATTTGGTTGTTAAATAATGTGGAATATAAAAATTTATGCTCCATAAGATGGGCTCTCCTTAACAAAGAAGAATATTGATATGAAAAACAAATTAAAACGAGATTTAAAGGCGCGTCACTTAGCTATGATCGCCATTGGTGGTTCAATTGGCACAGGGCTATTTGTTGCCTCAGGAGCAACTGTTGCTCAGGCAGGTCCCGGTGGTGCTTTGCTTTCGTATGCTATTATAGGTGTAATGGTGTACTTTTTAATGACTAGCTTAGGGGAACTTGCTGCATATTTACCTGTTTCAGGCACCTTTGCAACTTATGGTTCACGTTATGTAGATGAAGCGTTTGGTTTTGCCATTGGTTGGAACTATTGGTATAACTGGGCAATTACAGTTGCGGTTGACCTAGTTGCCGCTCAGCTAGTTATTTCTTATTGGTTTGATGCCGGTCCTTATAGCTGGTTATGGAGTTTATTGTTTTTAAGTATCATCTTTTGTTTAAACTATATTTCAGTTAAAGGTTTTGGTGAAGCTGAATTTTGGTTTTCATTAATTAAAGTTGTCACCGTTATTGTTTTTATTATTGTTGGTTTATTAATGATTATTGGTATTTTCCATGGTGCCGAAGGTGCAGGTTGGCAAAATTGGATCATCAAAGAAGCGCCTTTTGCGGGTGGATTTTCATCAATGATTGGTGTAGCAATGGTAGTTGGATTTTCATTTCAAGGTACAGAATTAATTGGTATTGCAGCTGGTGAATCAAAAGATCCAGAAAAAAATATTCCTAAAGCTATGCGGCAAGTCTTTTGGCGAATACTGTTATTTTATATCTTTGCGATTTTAGTCATCAGTTTAATTATTCCCTATACTGATCCTAATTTACTACGTAACGATGAGACCGATATAAGTGTTAGTCCATTTACCCTAGTATTTGAACATGCAGGATTATTATCAGCTGCAGCATTAATGAATGCTGTTATACTGACTTCAGTTTTATCTGCGGGTAACTCAGGACTTTATGCTTCAACTCGTATGCTTTATGCTCTTGCTAAAGAAGGTAAAGCACCTAAAATCTTTGCAAAATTATCATCATCAGGTGTACCCCGTGCAGCGTTATTAGCAACGACGTTTGTAGCCATGCTTTGCTTCTTAACGTCGATGTATAAAGATCAGGTTGTTTATTTGTGGTTGCTCAATATGTCAGGTATGACTGGTTTTATTGCTTGGTTAGGAATTGCAATTAGTCATTATCGTTTTAGAAAGGGTTACCTTATGCAAGGTCATGATGTTAATCAATTACCATATAAATCAAGCTGCTTCCCATTTGGCCCTGTTTTTGCTTTCGTATTATGTTTAATTATAACACTTGGTCAAAATTACGAAGCCTTCCTACAAGATTCTATTGATTGGAATAGTGTAATTGCAACCTATATCGGTTTACCATTATTTTTAATGATTTACTTTGGCTATAAAATAGTTAAAAAAACAAAATGGGTTAAATACGATCAAATGAACTTTTCTAAAGATGATTAACTCACTAGTTTAGTTTAAATATCTCACTTTTCCGTCGACTTTTGTCGACGGTTTTTTTATTAAAAAAGAGAGAAATAAACAGTTATATAGCGATAAAAGTTTATTCTGATAACGATATTAGCGACTTCGGAAGATGATGCGTGCTTTAGATAGATCGTAAGGTGTCATTTCAACAGTAACTTTATCACCAGTTAAAATACGAATATAGTTCTTACGCATCTTACCAGAAATATGTGCAGTAACGACATGACCATTTTCAAGTTCCACACGAAACATCGTATTTGGAAGAGTATCAAGTATGGTTCCTTGCATTTCAATGTTATCTTCTTTTGCCATTGGGGCCTCTTAATAATAAGTACAAATTAAATATACTCAACTAACTTTCCTCGTCTAATCACATATAGTGCAAAGGTATCGCGTTGCGCTTTTATGTCATCTATAAAGTATTTTATTCGATGACAAAGTAAAGTTAAGTATAAACACAAAAAGCTGAGTTTAAAATAAATAAACACAGCGGCGAAATAATGCCGAAAAAACTGTCAGATGTAAAGCCCTTTCTACTATTTCTTTGCAGTATAAAGGCCTTGCTGATGAATATAATGCCACACTTCGGGTGGTAACAAATTTTCACAACTGGCTTGGTTGTTAATATTTTGCCTGATCTCAGTAGCTGAAATATCTTCAAGTGGCGTATGTGCAAAAAAGATATAACCATGTGGTGAATTGTGTAGATCTTTAACGTTTGTGGTATTATGCACATCAATCCATTGTTGTAACTCAATGTTATCAGTTTTTTGGGCATAACCTGGTCTACGGCAAATTAGTAAATGGCAATAATCAAGCAGCGTTTTCCATTTACTCCAAGTCGGTAAACTCAATAATGAATCTTGTCCCATAATAAATGCCAATCCTTCACTATTCCCATTTTCTTGTCGCCAGGCTTGAAGCGTTTCGATAGTATAAGAAGGACGTGTTGAAGTTTCAGGTAAGATCTCTCTTACATTCAACGCAAATAATGGTAAACCTTTGATAGCCAATTTTAACATTGCCAAGCGTTGTTCAGTACTCGCTTCGGGTTGTGGTTTATGAGGAGGGATATGATTAGGCAATAAACCAATTTGCTTTAATCCGACTTCATTTGCTAACGAAATAGCAGGGCGAAGGTGTCCATAATGGATCGGATCAAAAGTTCCTCCTAATAATGCAGTTAACATTTATCTAATCCCATAAATTGCATCGATAAATTAAACATTGCGTCCCATATTCGTGCTTGGTTATCATGCTTTAAACTGATTTCGATCTCTGTCAATTTGGCTAATAAATTAAATAGGTCATTAATATCGCAACGGTTTAGATAACTGGTATATATCGTTCTTTTATTTTGCCAAACCTTATATTCATCGAAAACTTGTTTTAATGATTTTTGTTGCAATCCTTTTTTTAAATTGATCATCAATATCAATTCACGTTGAACAATCCGCAATAAAATTAACGGCTCAAATTCATTTATTTTTAGCTGTTGTAAAATATGAATGGCTCGTTTTGTTTTATTGGCAATCATCGCATCAGTCCAATGATATGGTGTAAATATTGCCGAATCATTTATATTATTTTCGACTTCATCATAAGAAATGCTCTGATTAGGATACAACAACTTAAGTTGTGCAATAATTTGTGTTAATGCCAGTAAATTGCCTTCATAATAATAGCAAAGCAGTTCAATTGCCTTTGGTTCAATGGTCATTTGTTGTTGTTGCAAATGATTTTTGATCCATTGTGGCAACTGTAAAGTATCGGGTGTAGTGCAATTGATAACCACCAATTTATCCGATAAAGCTTTATACCAAGTAGCGTTTTCTTGCGATTTCGTAATTTTGTTAAGTGTAATAACCAGCGCAATACCAGGGGTTAAAACCTCACTTAGTGTATTGAGTTTGGTAGTGATAGCTGCGTTTAATGAACCCTCACCAAAATCAAGAAAAATCAGAGTATTTGCAGAAAATAGATTCATAGCCTGACAGCTATCATAAATAGCTGTCCAATCGGTTTGATTATCAATTACAAAAGTAAGTTGCTCATCAAATCCTTTTTGTAAAAAGGATTTGCGTAACTCAGTTTGCACATAATGCTGTAAATAGGGATCACTACCTAAAATTAAATAATAGGGAGCCCCCACATTATTGTTAATTTGATCGGCACTAATTTTAATCATGTCAACGTTAATTTACTGCATGAATCGATTTTAATTTACGGATGACTTGTTTAGCCGCTTGTTTAAACATTTCGTTTTCAATTAAGTCTTGTTCAACCGTCTTAGCCAAAGCTTCAGCTGGATTATCAAAAAACGTTCTAAACACGCGTACGCTTATTGGATAAGTCTGTTGACCAGCAATAATAATTTGTGCTTCAATCGTTAACACTAATTGGTATTCGGCTGCCTTACCATCTTGATAAATCGAGATGGTATTGCGACTTAGATTTTCACTTACCATTTTTAACAATGGTACCTGACCTGAAGCATTATTATTCGTTATTATCACATCATTATCGTGTAATAACTCTTTAATATTGCGAGACAATCTGCCATAAGGGTCATAACTTATGTAAGACATCGTTTTAAAACTTTCTGGCACTTCTGTCTCATGTTGTAAGTGAAATCCACATCCTGTTAAGGATATTGTTAATAACATAATTAATGCTAAATATTTTTTCATATTAATAACCGCCTAAATTTAGTTATCAAACAATATTAACCAACAACAAGATTTAATAATTTACCTGGTACATAAATCACTTTACGGATAGCAACATCACTCAAATATTTTTGGATGTTAGGTTCTTGTTTTGCTTGTGACAAAACAAAATCTTGATCGGCATCGGCAGGTACAACAAATTTACCACGGACTTTGCCATTGATTTGTACAACAATGAGTTTTTCGTCCTCAACCATTGCCGATTGATCAGCAACAGGCCAAATTGTATTATCAATCGATTCGTTGTTACCTAAAGCTTGCCACATAACAAAACAAGCGTGAGGCATCATAGGGTAAAGTAGTCGAACAATCGCATTTAAAGCTTCATTCATTAGAGCGCGATCTTGCCCAGTTTCTTGCGGTGCTTTTTGTAAGCGATTCATAAATTCCATCACAGCGGCAATAGCAGTATTAAATGTTTGGCGGCGGCCAATATCATCACTCACTTTCGCTATGGTTTTATGTAATTCACGACGCAATGATTTTTGTTCATTATCTAGAGCTGTAACGTCTAGTTTTGCTGCTACACCTTTTTGGGTATGTTCATAAACTAAACGCCATACACGTTTAATAAATCGGTTTGCACCTTCAACGCCAGATTCTTGCCATTCTAGTGTCATATCAGCAGGTGATGCAAACATCATAAACAATCGAACGGTATCAGCACCATATTTTTCAACCATTTCTTGCGGATCGATACCATTATTTTTTGATTTTGACATTTTGGTCATACCGGCATGAACTAGCTCATTGCCATGACTATCGACAGCTTTAGCAATACGACCCTTATCATCACGTTCAATAGTGACTCCAGTTGGCGAAACCCAAATACGTTCATTTGTTGGGCTGGTATAATAAAATGCATCAGCTAATACCATACCTTGGCAAAGTAGACGTTTTGCTGGTTCATCTGACGATACTAAACCAAAATCACGCATTAATTTATGGAAAAATCTAAAATAAAGTAAATGCATAATGGCATGTTCAATACCACCAACATACTGGTCAACAGGTAACCAATAGTTTGCTGCCTTTTCGTCTAACATACCTTTGTCGTAGTTTGGACAAGTGTAACGAGCATAATACCAAGAAGATTCCATAAAGGTATCAAACGTATCGGTTTCACGTAGTGCAGGTTGACCGTTAACGGTTGTCTTAGCCCAGTTAGGATCTGCCTTAATTGGACTGGTAATACCATTCATTTCAACATTTTCAGGTAAAATAACTGGTAATTGGTCTTCTGGTGTTGGTATGGTTGTACCATCTTCCAGCGTCACCATTGGGATTGGTGCACCCCAATAACGTTGACGCGAAACACCCCAATCACGCAAACGGTAATTAACTTTACGTTTACCAATACCTAATGCAATTAACTTATCAGCAACAGCATTAAATGCTTGATCAAAATCAAGACCATCAAATTCGCCTGAATTAAATAACTTGCCATGCTCAGTATATGCTTTTTCAGAAAGATCTGGTGCGTTACCGTCTTGAGTTAAAATAACAGGATTAATTGGTAAGTTATATTTTGAAGCAAATTCATAATCACGTTCATCGTGCCCAGGCACAGCCATTACTGCACCTGTACCATATTCAATTAACACAAAATTAGCAATCCAAACAGGGACTTTTTTACCTGTTAAAGGATGAATAGCATAAAAGCCTGTGGCAATACCTTTCTTTTCCATGGTTGCCATATCAGCTTCGGCTGTTTTGGTATTTTTGCATTCAGCAATAAATTCAGCAATTTTAGGATCGTTTTGAGCTGCTAATTGTGCAAGAGGGTGCTCTGCGGCAACAGAGACAAAGCTAACGCCCATTAATGTATCAGGACGAGTTGTATAGACGCGTAACTTATCAGGATAATTTTCAACAGCAAAATCAAACTCAACACCTTCAGAACGACCAATCCAGTTACGTTGCATGGTTTTAACTTGTTCTGGCCAACTTTCAAGCGTATCCAAATCATTAAGTAATTCTTCGGCATATTCGGTAATTTTAATAAACCATTGTGGGATTTCTTTGCGCTCAACAGGGGTACTACAACGCCAACAACAACCTTCAACCACTTGCTCATTAGCAAGTACGGTCTGATCATTAGGGCACCAGTTAACTGCCGATGTTTTTTTATAAACTAAGCCTTTTTCGTATAACTTAGTAAAAAACCATTGTTCCCATTTATAATATTCAGGACGGCAAGTAGTAATTTCACGATCCCAATCATAACCAAATCCTAAAAGTTGTAATTGCTTTTTCATATAAGCAATATTTTCATAGGTCCATTTTGCAGGTGCAGTATTGTTTTTAACTGCAGCACCTTCAGCTGGCAAACCAAATGCATCCCAACCAATTGGCTGTAGTACATTTTTACCATTTAAACGTTGGTAACGAGAAATGGTATCACCAATGGTGTAGTTACGAACATGACCAAGATGCAAACGCCCAGAAGGGTAAGGTAGCATCGATAAGCAGTAATATTTTTCTTTTGATGAATCTTCAGTAACGTGAAAAGTTTTATTTTCTTGCCAATGTTTTTGTACAATGGCTTCTATTTCATCTGGGCGATATTGTTCTTGCATGACGAGTTAATGTCCTATCTATTATTACTAATAAAAATATGTTGCTAATTGTATTGGTTATTGATTCGTTTTACAAACGATATATGAAGTAAGACATTGATTTCTTGTTATGATAAATTCTAAGTTATTGAGCATATTTTATTACTGATATTTAATAAATAACAAACCTTTAATAGGTTAAGGTGAAAGGGATACAAAAAGTTAAATTAATTGCTATTTAAGTGTGATTAAATAGCAATTAAAGGTAGGTATCTTAATTAAAAAAGCCTAACCACCATTAAAGACGCTAGTTAAACGTGATAAGAATGATCGTTGTTCTTCTTTAGGCATGTTTTTAAGATTTGCTTGAATCAGTTGATCAAGTTTTGGGGTTTCATCAACTAAGCCTAATTCATTATAAGCATTACGCATTAAAAGCAATGCCTCTTTAGTTGAATCGGTATCTGGAAACATAATTAACATTTCAGTCACGCGATTAATCACAGCTACATAAGCACCGCGTTTTGTATAGAATTGTGCGACTTTTAACTGATAGCGAGCCAATCTATTTTTCAAAAATACAAGGCGTTTTTGCGCATCGGCTGCATATTGACTGTTTGGAAAACTAGACAGTAGATAAGAAAAGTCCTTAAATGCAGCTGAAGCATAATCGGGATCGCGATCTGAACGATCAACATTAAACCAACCTTGGATCATATTGTCGTCTTGTGCCATATTTGAAATGCCACGCATATAAATAACCCAATCAATATTTGGATGCGTTGGATTCAATTTCAAAAAACGGTCAATTGACGCAATTGCTAACGGTAAGTCAGCTGATTTATAGTAAGCGTAAATCAAATCAAGTTGAACTTGTTGAGAATAAGGACCAAAAGGATAATTTTTGTCCAAGGACTCTAATATAGTAATACTGGATTTAATATTACCATTTTCAAGCTCAGACTTCGCTTTGTTATGTAGTTCAATCTCGGGTACATTTTCAACATCGGGCTTGGAAGAAGTACAGCCAATTAGCATGCCACTTAAAGCGATAGCTAGCAAAGAGTGTAAACGCAATTTCATTCAGTTTTTGATCCAAATATAATTAAACATTAAAGGCGATGATTAGTATATAATACTCTAAAACATAACAGCTTAAAATAGATAAATTACACATGCATGAGTTAAAATTATCAACTAAAATCGAACAAAGTCAACTAGGAATGCGTTTAGATCAAGCATTATCCGAGCTTTTTCCTGATTATTCACGCTCAAGAATAAAAGATTGGATTATTAATAATAAAGTCACTGTCAACGATGTTATCGTTAATAAACCAAAAGAAAAAGTGCTCGGTGGCGAAATAATAACTATTAATGCTGAAATTGAACAAGAAACTTATCATCAACCGGAAGATATAAAGCTTGATATTGTTTACGAGGATGATGACATTTTGGTGATTAATAAACCTCGTGATTTAGTTGTGCATCCTGGAGCAGGTAATCCTGATGGTACGGTATTAAATGCCTTATTGCATTATTATCCTGAGATAGCACGCGTACCCCGCGCAGGTATTGTGCATCGTCTAGATAAAGATACAACAGGGCTAATGGTTGTAGCTAAAACTATTATGGCACAAACACATTTGGTCGAATCACTTCAACTACGCGAAATTACACGCGAATATGAAGCTGTGGTCATGGGGATTATTACCGCAGGAGGAACCGTTGATCAGCCTATCACCCGTCATCCAACCAAACGTACACATATGGCTGTATTCCCAACGGGTAAACCAGCGGTTACCCATTATAGAGTGATGGAAAAATATCGCCTACATACACGTTTGCGATTGCGCTTAGAAACAGGGCGAACTCACCAAATCCGCGTGCACATGGCACATATTGCTCACCCACTAATTGGTGACCCACTCTACGGTGGAAGACCAAGGCCGCCTAAGGGAGCTAGTGAATCTTTTATTCAAACTTTACGCGATTTTAATCGCCAAGCATTACACGCTACCATGTTGCGATTATATCATCCTATAACAGGTGAACAAATGGAATGGCATGCTCCTATTCCTGAAGATATGCAAAATTTAATACAAGCTTTACAAGAAGATACCGAACAGCATAAAGATGAACTAGATTGGTGATAAATATGATTAAATCGATTTACCCATATTGGACAGCCCCAAAAAAAATTCATGCCTTTACTTCAACACGGACTGGTGGCGTTAGTTTAGCGCCATTTGCAAGTTTAAATGTGGGAAATCGAACTGGTGATAATTCAGAACATATTGCTGAAAACCGCCGAAGAATTATTCAAGCCGAACAAATACCAAGCGAACCGTATTGGTTAACGCAAACTCACAGCACAACAGTGCTTGATATATCACAAATTGCTTTACAGCCTCCAACCGGTAACATCGATTCTTATCAAACTTTTGAAGCTGATGGCTCATATACAAATCAACCTAAGCAAGTTAGTGTGGTGTTAACCGCAGATTGCATGCCTGTACTTTTTTGTACAACAAAAGGTGACGAAGTTGCAGCTGCCCATGCTGGTTGGCGAGGATTATGTAATGGTATATTAGAAGAAACAATTAAAAAATTTTCAAGCTCGCCATCAAACATCATTGCTTGGATGGGACCAGCCATTAGTGTCAAAAAATTTGAGGTAGGTATTGAAGTTAAACAACAATTTGAAAAAGTCGATCCAAAAGCACAAGAAGCGTTTAAATTGATCAACCCAATTGAACAAAAATACCTAGCAAATCTATATCTAATTGCCAAACAACGTTTACAAGCAGTAGGAGTAACGCAAATTTTTGGTGGTGATTATTGTACTTATACTGAACAAGATGAATTCTTCTCTTATCGACGTGAAAATAGAACTGGTAGAATGGCATCAATGATCTGGTTTGAATAAAAGAGTTTTTTTAAGCTAAAAACCTTTAATTTTTAGCTGCTTTGTAAAATATTTATAGTATAAAGATCTGCGGTAAATGTTAATATATAAAATTATAATATTTAAACCGCCATAAGATCTGAAGGCTTTCTATTGTTCAATTGTTATTTTATTTCGCTAACAAAAGAAGGTAATTCCCAAGCCCCACCGTCAAAACCTAAGCATTCACCTGTACTTATATTAGAGGAAAGCATAAATTTATGTCCATTCCAAGTCCAGCTAGATTTTTCTAAACAATCTCCCTCACCTCTTAGCTTAGCTATACTGGATATTGTTCCATTTTTGTATGTATTGCCCTCATTATTTATAAATTTTATATTTTTATTACTTAGTTTAGCTGTGTTAGAAATTATCCAATAGGCGTTACCTGAGTTATATGCGCTAAACCAACACCTAGTTTCAAGTAAATCGTGGTTATTATCTAATTTAATTAACCGAAATCTTTTATTATATCCTTGTGTTTCATCATAATAAGGATCTTCTAAATCATAAGCATCACATTTAGCTTCATACATATAGCGTTTTTTGAATTGAGGGAATATTTTAATTACTTCATTGGTATTAAGTTCTTGACTTTGTTCTGGAGCAATTACTTTACCTTTTTTTATAGTTGGTACAGGTATTGGTGCATAAACGTTTGATTCATTTTTATTACCATGTGCTATAACTGCGCCAGTTGTACCAACCCGTCCTTGTTTTTTGTCCATTGTTAACATGACATCATAAAATCCGCCATTGGTATAAGATGATTGACTTCTATTGTTACGGAATATAACTTTTTCATTTTTTGTAAATGCTTGAATAATTTTTGTAGCTTGGAATTGTGACAACTGATAAATATTATTTTGTATTTCTTTTAATTCGCCTAAATACTCTTGATTAATGAATGCAGCCAATGAATTATCTAATTGTTGAGTGTTTTTAATTTCAATATCTTCTTCATCTTCTTCTTTGTTATTTTTTGTTCTAACATAAATTTCAACTGGCTGATTGGCCCCCGCTTTTCGCTGGAATAAAATTGACGATTTTATCACTCCTGTATCAGATATATCACTATATTCTATAACACGACAAGTTAAAGTATTATCACAAACTATATCCCAAGCTATAACTGGAGTTGTAAACAAAGTTAGCAATAAACAATAGCAAAAACGCATGACAGTTAATTCCATATAAATAATTTATATGAGGTTATTATAGATTAAACAATTATTCAATTAAAATTAATAAAACTTCTTGATTTTATGAATATTTAATTAGTTCTCTTTAGTACTAATTTATCATTCTATATTGGCAAACTTGTGGCTTTGCACACTCAAAAGCCATTTATTATTCAGTCGATTTTGGTTGATTTTTCCTAACAACTCTATCGTTTCAAACATATTAAATGCACCATCTTTTTCACAAGGAGATAGATAATAGCGTTTGGCTTGAATATGAGTTTCGATATATTGGCAAAAAGGAATAAAATCGCAGTGATTTTCGGCTACTATGCGTACTTCATTTGCTATTGGTTGTACTATTTTTTGATAGCGTGACTGATAACAAAATTTAGGGCTTAGCGCAATATAATCAATAAGCGGATCGACTTTACCAAGACCGTTGCTTTCAATGGCGATGAAATAACCCGCTTTTTTGAGTGGCAAAAGCAATTCAGGTAACGCTTTAACCATTGTCGGTTCGCCACCTGTAATAATAATATTTTTGCTTTTATATTCGCTCACTTTAGTCATTAAAGCATCTAACGTGAATCGAGTAAATTTTCGAAAATTAGTATCACACCAAGCACAATTTAAATTGCACCCAGCAAAACGGATAAAAACAGCAGGCATGCCTGTATTATAACCTTCGCCCTGTAAAGACTCGAAGATTTCAACGATGCGAAATTCGATCATATTGGGCTCCGATGATATTCACAATACGAAGTTGGCGTTTCCCATAGTTTGATCATCGAAACAGGCAAATATTGCGATAAGCAATCAAAAATAAATTTGCTCATTCCTTCTGCGGTGGTTCTACATGGAAAGGCAAAAATTTTACGATCCATTTCTTGTAGTAACGACGCGATACGGCACTCATTAGGGTTATGTTGATTGTAAAGATAGGCGTGATCTAACGGATCGACAATATGTTGTTTAACTATTAGCTTTAAATCGGCATAATCCATGACCATATCTTGGCTTGAGCCGTTATCAATAAGCTCTCCGCTAATTTCAACTAATAGGCGATAAGTGTGACCGTGCAGATTATGACACTTTTTATTGTGCCCATCTAACATGTGACAAGCATCAAATTGAAACTCTTTGGCTATTTTGAACATTTTATATTCCTAGTTTTTTTTCGTGGGATGGATTACGAACCACGGTTAGCGAACCTAACAAAATAAAGGTAACAATATAAGGGGTAAAAGTGAATTTGTCATCTTACCAGTATATCTTAAAACGAAATTTAGATGTAATTGCTTAAATTGCAAACAGCTTTATTTTTATGTCAATTAATTCTTACATACTTGATAATTTTGTTGTATAAATTTTGTAAAAAATATTTTAACTTTGCTCTTGAAATTTAGGTTGCAACACTCATTTAGATCACATGCAAATGGATTAAATGTGTTAAGCGTTTAATCCAAATTTATTGCTCAGGAGATAAACACTATGAGGTTAGATAAACTAACAAATAAGTTTCAACAAGCTTTAGCTGATGCGCAGTCAATGGCATTAGGTAAAGACAATCAATATATAGAGCCTGTGCATGTCCTATCAGCCATGCTTAATCAAGAAGGGAGTAGTGTAATGCCTTTATTGATTGCAGCAGGTGCAAATATTGTTAATTTACAACAAGAATTAGCTCAAGCTATTGACCGATTACCCCAAGTTCAAGGTGTGGGTGGAGATGTTATTCCATCGCAAGATTTTGTTCGAGTATTAAATCTTTGCGATAAATTATCCCAAAAGAACGGTGATAGCTATATCTCATCAGAACTCTTTATATTAGCCGCTTTAGAAGATAAGGGCAGTTTAGGCGATCTTCTTAAAAGATCAGGTGTTAATAAAGATAAATTTAGCCAAGCAGTTAATCAAGTAAGAGGTAGCGATAACGTGAACGATCCTAATGAAGAAGATCAACGCGGTGCACTTAAAAAATACACCATTGATTTAACTCAACGAGCAGAACAAGGTAAACTTGATCCTGTTATTGGTCGTGATGAAGAAATTCGTCGAACTATTCAGGTATTACAACGTCGTACTAAAAATAATCCAGTATTAATTGGGGAACCAGGTGTAGGAAAAACTGCTATTGTAGAAGGATTAGCACAACGCATTGTTAACCGTGAAGTCCCTGAAGGATTACGAAATAAACGCGTTTTATCATTAGACATGGGTGCATTAATTGCTGGTGCCAAATATCGAGGGGAATTTGAAGAACGCCTAAAAGCCGTGCTTAAAGACTTAGCAAAAGAAGAAGGTCGCATTATATTATTTATTGACGAAATCCATACCATGGTTGGCGCAGGAAAAAGCGATGGAGCAATGGATGCTGGTAATATGTTAAAACCCGCATTAGCTCGCGGTGAATTACACTGCGTGGGAGCAACAACGCTTGATGAATACCGTCAATATATTGAAAAAGATCCTGCGTTAGAGCGTCGTTTCCAAAAAGTCTATGTTGCCGAACCAACAGTTGAAGATACGATCGCTATTTTGCGTGGTTTAAAAGAACGTTATGAACTGCATCACCATGTGCAAATAACCGATCCTGCAATCGTAGCTGCGGCTACATTATCGCATCGTTATATTTCTGATCGCATGTTACCTGACAAAGCGATTGATTTAATTGACGAAGCCGCATCAAGTATTCGTATGCAAATGGATTCAAAACCAGAATCTTTAGATCGACTTGAAAGGCGCATAATTCAACTTAAACTTGAACAACAAGCGCTTAAAAAAGAATCTGATGATGCGAGTAAAAAGCGACTACAAATGTTAAATGATGAACTTTCTGAAAAAGAAAAGGAATATGCTTCACTTGAAGAAGAGTGGAAGTCAGAAAAGGCAGCTGTTTCGGGGACTCAAAACATCAAAGCAGAACTAGAAAAGGCACGTACTGAAATAGAGCAAGCTCGTCGAGCTGGCGACTTGAACAAAATGTCAGAATTACAATATGGCAAAATTCCAGAGCTCGAAAAGAAACTTGCTTCAGCAACACAGTTAGAAGGCAAAACCATGAAGTTATTGCGTAACAAAGTGACCGATAACGAAATTGCAGAAGTATTATCTAAAGCGACAGGTATTCCAGTTTCTAGAATGCTTGAGAGCGAAAAAGATAAACTATTGCACATGGAAGATGCTTTACATAAACGTGTAATAGGTCAAAATGAAGCAGTATTAGCGGTTGCAAATGCGATTCGACGTAGCCGAGCAGGGCTTTCAGATCCAAATAAACCGATTGGATCATTCCTATTCTTAGGACCAACTGGTGTCGGTAAAACCGAGCTTTGCAAATCATTGGCTAACTTTATGTTTGACAGCGAAGATGCTATGGTGCGTATAGATATGTCAGAGTTTATGGAAAAACACTCCGTTGCTCGCTTAATTGGTGCGCCTCCAGGTTATGTTGGATATGAAGAAGGGGGGTATTTAACCGAAGCAGTTAGACGACGACCATACTCAGTAATTTTACTTGATGAAGTCGAAAAAGCACACCCAGATGTCTTTAATATCTTACTGCAAGTATTGGATGATGGGCGCTTAACAGATGGTCAAGGTCGCACAGTTGATTTTCGTAACACTGTCATAATTATGACATCAAACTTAGGTTCTGACCTAATTCAAGGTCAAGTTGAACTAAGTTATGACGAAATGAAATCTCTAGTGATGACGGTTGTAACCAAACACTTTAGACCAGAATTTATCAATCGTATTGACGAAACAGTGGTATTCCACCCATTAGGTCAAGAAAACATTAAAGCGATTGCAAAAATTCAGTTAGCACACGTTGAAAAACGTTTAGAAGAACGTGGTTACCAATTGGATATTTCGGATGCGGCACTTGAACAGTTAGCTAAGGTTGGCTTTGACCCAATTTATGGCGCAAGACCGTTAAAACGATCGATCCAACAAGAGATCGAAAACCCATTGGCACAACAAATACTGTCAGGTAAATTAGTCCCAGGTAAAACTATTCATCTAGATTTAGTTGGCGGCAACATTGAAGCCCAACAGTAATAAAACTTCAAAAGACAAACCGACCTCTATGGTCGGTTTTTTTTATACTTGATACAATTTAGTTTACCTATAGTACTTATAGTACTTAGAATTTAATCAGACAAATATTATTTTCGCAAAATGGATGTCTGATGAATAAAATAACAACAACACAAACCTGAACCCAACAAAACTACTCATTTTATACTTTAACATTTTTATACTTTAACATATAGTTACCTGAAACTTTTTGACAAAATTTTTTTAAAACCGTTTTCAAGGTTTTGCAACCAAAGCTTAATCAAACTAGCTTTTTGTTAGTTGTTAAAAGTAACAACTTTAACTATTTTGTCTAGCGTTTTTGCCATTAAGTAATTCTAATTTTATACACCACAATAATAACTTTTTTTTATTATAAAATTACCTTAGAACACGTTATATTATTGCCTTAAATAAAAAAGGAAAGATTAAACATGAAGAATTTATTAAAAAAATTAGTTATTTTTGGTTGTTTAAGCTTGCCAATGGCAAGTTATGCTGCCTTACCTGAATCGATTAAAGTTGGTTCGGATACGTCCTATGCGCCTTTTGATTTTATTGATGCTAATGGTGAAGTTACTGGATTCAACATTGAACTCACGAAAGCATTGTGTGAAAAGATCAATATTAAATGTACTTTTCAATCGACCGACTTCGATGCTTTGATCCCGTCGTTATTATCAAGAAAGATTGATATTATCTCGTCTTCGCTAATGATGACCGAAAAACGTAAAAAACAGATTGCTTTTTCTGACGAAATCTTTATGACTTATTCACGTTTGATTGTTAAAGAGGGTACTAATTTAATGCCTAATGCTGAGTCATTGAAAGGTAAGCGTGTTGGTGTTGAGCAAGGTACATCGCAAGAACATTTTGCCAACGAAATGTGGCGTCCGAACGGTGTAGTTATAGTGCCTTATCAAAATCAGTTACAAGTATTTTCTGATCTAGTGGCAGGTCGTTTAGATGCGGCATTGCAAGATGAAGTCACTGGCAGTTATGCCTTTTTAAAACAGCCACAAGGTAAAGGTTTTATTTTTGCTGGGGATGCTCTAACCGATGCGAACTACTTTGATGTTGGAGTAGGAATTGGTTTTCGTAAAAATGATAATGAGTTGCGCGAAGCCTTTAACCTAGCTTTAAAAGACCTCTTAGCTGATGGCACCTACCAAAAAATCAACAATAAGTATTTTGATTTTAATGTGTACGGTAATAAAAAATAAACCATGCAGGGGTATATTTCTTTAATTTGTCAAGGTGCATGGTTGACTATTATTTTAGCATTGACATCGCTACTACTGGCCATGATACTTGGTATTGTTTGTGCATTAGGTAAACTGAGTCATTCAAAAGTATGTAATGTGCTTTGTCAGGCTTATACATCGTTAATTCGAGGTGTACCCGATTTAGTGTTGATGATGCTAATCTTTTTTGGCTTGCAGTTTTTGGTTAATAATATAACTGATTATTTTAACGCTCCTTTTATTGAAGTTGATCCTTTAATCGCTGGTATTATTACGTTAGGCTTTATTTATGGGGCATATTTTACCGAAACTTTTAGAGGAGCTTATCTTGCGGTTTCTAGAAACACCTTAGCGGCAGCAACAGCGCTTGGTTTAAGTAAAGTGCAAGTATTTGGGTATGTAATGTTTCCTTTAATGATGCGCTTTGCCCTACCAGGTATTGCTAATAATTGGTTAGTGGTGTTAAAAGCGACAGCATTAGTGTCGTTATTGGGGTTATCGGATTTAGTCAAAGCTACTAAAAATGCAGGTGAAGCTGTGTACCAACCTTTGTTATTTGCTTTGATTGCTGGGGCTTTTTATCTGTTTTTTACATCAATATCTAATATCATTTTATGGTGGCTTGAACGGCATTATTCTATTGGCATTACTAAAACTAAATTATAAGAACTCATGTTAGAAATTATTCAACAATATTGGCAATCACTATTATGGACCGATGGTTATAATATCACTGGTCTTGCGATGACGCTGTGGATTTTTATTTTATCGGTTTTAATGGGGGGAATTTTGTCGCTAGCGTTAGCGGTAGGGCGAAATGCACAAAATAAACTGATTAAACTACCTATTTGGCTATTTACTTATATTTTTCGAGGTACGCCTTTATATGTGCAGTTATTGATTATTTACACTGGTATATATACCTTAAGTGTGGTTAAAAATAATGCTTGGTTAGGCGATTTTTTTCAAAGTGGTTTAAATTGTACGGTGTTAGCTTTTACCCTAAATACCTGCGCCTATACTACTGAAGTTTTTGCTGGAGCTATGCGGAATGTGCCAAATGGCGAAATTCAAGCTGCAACAGCACTTGGTTTTAATCGTTTTCAAATTTATCGTTATATCATTTTTCCAAGAGCATTTCGTATTGCATTGCCAGCTTATAGTAACGAGGTTATTTTTATGTTGCATTCAACTGCACTGGCTTTTACTGTTACTGTGCCTGATGTGATGAAGATTGCGCGCGATATTTATGCCGAAACCTATCAACCTTTTCATGCTTTTGGTATTGCAGCAGTGATTTATCTTTGTGTGAGCTTTACATTGATTTTTAGTTTCAAAAAGTTAGAGCAACGTTATTTGGCTTTTCAGCAGGCTAATATACAAATCAGTTAATAAATTGATTTAGACTATCGGATAATTTTCTCAATTCGTTTATAAGTTTATTGATCTATCAAAATAAAAATCCGACAATTGTAATGACATTTGCCGGATTTTGGTTGTTTGTCGATTTGACAACATGTTAATTTATAGGATAAAAATCGTTTGTAGAGTCAGCATCATCATCATGGTGACTTGAACCAGGTAATGCTCTAGCTCGTTCAATAGGAACATAACTGCCGCTAGGAGTTTCTACTTGGCATTCGCCTAAAAAGATAGAATATTTTGTGTTAGCTCGCATGCTTTCGCCTCTAAAATAACAGTGAGTTGCATTATATAAATCAACGCGACAAAGTAATGCAATACCTAACCAAGTAATTAATACAGCTAAAGCAACCCATTTTAGATGTTTCCAAATAAAAAGCCAAAAACCGATCCCTCTAAAACGGCAGTACCCAAAAACGAGTAATAAAACTGCAATAAACCCTAAAAATTCGTATAACCAAAATAGCCACATAGTAATCTCCCACACGTTAGTTAAGTGCTATTTTATACTAACTTTGGCTATACTTCTATATACTTGCGTCTATGAGTTTGCTTACATCCAAGATCCGTTACGAATAATACCAACCGCTAATCCTTCAATAGCAAAATTTTGCTGTTCTAAATCAACTTTGATTGGCGAAAACTCGGCATTTTCGGCAAGAAGATGTACATGCTTGCCTTTACGCGACAAGCGTTTAACTGTAACTTCATCATCAATACGAGCTACAACAACTTGTCCATTTTTAACGTCTTGGGTTTTATGTACAGCCAACAAGTCACCGTCAAATATACCAATATCTTTCATTGACATACCTTGCACTCTTAATAAAAAGTCTGCGCGAGGTTTAAATAGTGAAGGATCAACTTGGTAATGGCTTTCAATATGCTCTTGCGCTAATATTGGCGAACCAGCCGCGACTTGTCCAATAAGGGGCAAACCATCCTGTTCGTTTGGCTCAATAGGTGTTTCAAGTAAAAGGCGAATTCCGCGTGATGAGCCGGCGATCATTTCAATTGCGCCTTTTTTAGCTAAGGCTTTCAGATGTTCTTCGGCGGCGTTGGCAGATCGAAACCCCAATTTCTGGGCAATTTCAGCACGTGTAGGTGGCATACCAGTATTTTGAATGTTATCTTTTATTAAATCATAAATCTGTTGTTGGCGCTCAGTTAATGGTCTCATTACATATTCCTGTTTTTATATACAGATACATGTGATTATATACAGCTAATAATATAAAACAACTGTTTTATTTAATTTATTTTTCAATTGGTGGTAAATTTTGGGGGGATTGTTGTTATTATGCGCTAATTTTGTGAATTATTCTGGAAATGCAATAGTTAATTAACAACTGAATCTTTCTCCTTATTAGTATTATTTAATCAACTTATATATATGTTATAATAAAGCAATTTTTTGTTGGATTGGAATTTGCTTTATGCCTTATGTTGTTGCGCTCAGTGGTGGTATTGCCAGCGGTAAAAGCACTATTGCTGATTTGTTTGCCAAATTAGGCGTGCCTATTATTGATGCAGATATTATTGCGAGGCAAGTTGTGCAACCTGGTAGTTATGCGTTTAACCAAATTGTTAAGCATTTCAGCCAAGAAATTTTACTCGCTAATGGAGAACTTGATCGTAGTCAACTCCGCGAAATTATTTTTAATAATGAGCATGAACGGCTCTGGCTTAATAATTTGTTGCACCCCATCATTCAACAAGAAACTCAAACACAAATTGCTATGCAAAGTAAAATCTATCTAATTTGGGTTGTGCCGTTATTGATTGAAAACAATTTGCATACTTGGGCTGATCGTGTGCTGATAATTGATACCTCATTTTCACTACAATTGGAACGATTAGTAAAAAGGGATAATATTAGTGAATCATTAGCTAAAAAGATGATACAGTCACAAGTATCTTTAAAGAAACGTTTATCTTATGCTGATGATATTATAGTTAATGACGGCAATTTGTTGTCGCTAACAACACAAGTTAATCTACTGCATCAACAATATTTAAATAGCTTTAAAAGTAAGATTTAGAATAGATGAATAATATTATTTTTGAACATCCATTAAATGAAAAAATGCGTACTTGGCTTAGAGTTGAATTTTTATTAAATCAATTAAATGTACATTGTCATTTTAATGACAATAGTGCGTTGATTTTTTTTCATGCATTGTCTGAGTTGTTAGAGATTATTGAGCGTAATGATATTAAAGGTGATTTGGTTAAAGAGCTTGAATCGCAAAAACAAAAGTTAATTTTGTGGTTAAATGTCGAAGGTGTGGATCATGATTTACTCAATGACCTGATTCAGCAATTTGATGATTTTATCGTCCAATTTAATACAATTGGACGTTTAGGACAACCATTAAAAGATGATCGATTTATTACAGCCATTCGTCAACGTTTAATGATTCCGGGGGGATGTTGTAGTTTTGACTTGCCTTCGTTTCATTTATGGCTCAGAATTTCACAAGAAAGGCGTTATAATCAAATAAAAAATTGGTTACAACACTTATCAATACTTGATAAATCTCTAACATGTTATATGCAATTAATTCGACGGTTAGGGGAATTTAGACCGTTTGTTTATACCAATAATTTTTTTCAAGAGACAAATGGTGATGTTAATTTGATTCGTATTCGAATTTCTTTAGATAAAAATGTATATCCTCAAGTATCTGGTCATTTGTCGCGTTATAGTATTCGCTTTTTAGCACTTGAGAATTACGATAACGTCAATACTGATGAAATTGAATTTGAATTAGCCTGTTGTTGATTGAATACTGTTATTAAAAAAGAGTTGAAATGAATAAAAATACTACATTTGTTAAGTGCCCAACTTGTCAAAAAGAAGTTGAATGGAGTCAAACTAGTCTTTATCGTCCATTTTGCAGTAAGCGTTGCCAGCTTATCGATTTAGGTGATTGGGCAACTGAAGAACATCGCATTGCTGATAAAGATATGACAGAACAAGATATCTGGAGTGAACAAGACCTTGCTGATTTTATAGGTAGACATTAATGAAGATCCTTGGTATTGAAACTTCATGTGATGAAACTGGTATAGCCATTTATGATGATGTTAATGGTTTAATTGCAAATCAGCTTTATTCTCAAATTAAATTACATGCTGATTATGGTGGTGTGGTGCCAGAACTGGCATCGCGCGATCATATTCGTAAAACCGTGCCATTAATTCAAGCAGCTTTAAAACAAGCTAATTTAACCGCACACGATATTGATGGGGTTGCCTATACTGCTGGTCCGGGATTGATTGGAGCGTTGATGGTAGGCGCATCGATTGGACGATCGCTTGCTTATGCTTGGAACGTACCAGCTGTTGCAGTTCATCACATGGAAGGCCATTTACTTGCGCCGATGCTTGAAGATAATCCACCTGAATTTCCCTTTGTTGCATTATTAGTTTCGGGGGGACATACACAGCTTATTAGTGTGACTGGTATTGGTAAATATGAACTTATTGGAGAGTCAATTGATGATGCTGCAGGAGAAGCTTTTGATAAAACAGCCAAATTGCTTGGTTTAGATTATCCCGGTGGCGCAAAATTATCAAAATTGGCTGAACAGAGTAGTGGAGCGCGATTCCATTTTCCTAGGCCAATGACTGATCGTCCTGGGCTTGATTTTAGTTTTTCAGGCCTTAAAACAGCCGCAGCTAATATGATTCATCAGCATAGTGATAATAATATTATTGATCCACAAACTAAAGCAGATATTGCTAGAGCATTTGAGGATGCTTTGGTTGATACATTGGTGATTAAAGTAAGACGAGCACTTGAACAAACTAGATTTAAAAATTTAGTAGTTGCTGGTGGGGTAAGTGCTAACAAAACACTGCGTACTAAATTGACTGAGTTGATGCATCAACGAAAAGGAAAAGTTTTTTATCCAAGGCTCGAATTTTGTACCGATAATGGTGCCATGATTGCTTATGCCGGTATGATTCATTTAAAAGAGAGGCAGTATTCAGATTTAGTTATTAGTGTTAAACCAAGATGGCCTCTTAGCGATCTTAATGTTGGTTAACTGATTATTTTGATTTGACAACATGTAAATTAAAATTACATGAAAAATAAAAATGCGGGAATTTGTTCCCGCATTTTTAAGCTATATAGTTAAATAAACGATATTAATTAATAGGATCTGTATCAGAACATTCTTCTTGTTTTTCTGAATTGGTCTTTTCATTAGCTAATTTTTGAATATTTTGATTAATATTAAATAGTACACAAATTAATTCAAAACCAATGCGAGTTGAAATAAAGCCCACAACTAAGGTAACAATGCCAGTGAAAAAAGCAACTAAACCCATAGTAAAGCTATAAGTAAATGCAGCAAAACTACCTAATATCATAGAGAACGCACTAATTCCAATAAGTAATAATGCGATCCAATACACGATTGTGATAAAAGAAGGTGTTAACATTTTATCAAAGAAGAATAAGTCTTTAATGGTAAAGCCTTTAAAGTCTATTTTTTTGTTCATTTTATTTCCTTTTTAGTTGGATTGATTTTATTACTTCTATTTTTTTATATTTGCGTATAAAGTGATAATTTTTGAAAAGCGCGACAATTATAACATAAAATTATTTTGAGATTAACTTATGAAAACTTATATCCCCGGTAAAGATGCTGCTCTTGAAGATTCGATCAACTATTTTCAGCAGCAATTAGCAAAATATGATTTAGAAGTAAAAGAAACTTCTTGGCTAAATCCGGTACCTAATGTGTGGTCAGTGCATATTCAAAATACTAAATGTCCACTGTGCTTTGCTAATGGTAAAGGCGCAAGCAAAAAGGCGGCATTAGCATCGGCTTTAGGAGAGTATTTTGAACGGTTATCAACCAATTACTTTTTTTCAGATTTTTACTTAGGAGAGCAAATAGCGAATGCCGATTTTGTGCATTATCCAAGTGAAAAATGGTTCATTATTCCTGAAGATAATTCCCTACCTAAAGGACTATTATCCAAAGAACTACTTAAGTTTTATGATCCTAATCAGGAATTGAGTGCAACAGATTTAATTGATTTACAATCAAGTAATGGTGATCGAGGTATCTGCGCTTTACCATTTGAACAGCAGTCTGACAAAAAAACTATTTATGTGCCAGTTAATTTAATTGCTAATTTATATGCCTCTAATGGAATGTCAGCCGGTAATACTCGTAATGAGGCTCGAGTACAAGGGTTATCTGAAATTTTTGAGCGTTATACTAAAAATAAGATTATAGCCGAAGGCATTAGCTTACCAATTATCCCAACTGAAGTGATTAACCGTTACCCCACCGTTTTAGCTGCAATTGATGCGCTTGAAAGCGAAGGCTTTCCGCTTTACTGTTTTGATGCCTCATTGGGTGGAGAGTTTCCGGTTATTTGTGTAGTGTTATTTAATCCACAAAATGGAACGTGTTACGCCTCATTTGGTGCGCATCCAAATTTTGGCGTTGCGCTTGAAAGAACAGTAACAGAATTACTACAAGGACGCAGTTTAAAAGATCTTGATGTGTTTTCACCTCCAAGTTTTGATAATGATGATATTGCCGACCTTAGCAATTTAGAAACGCATTTTATTGATTCGAGCGGTTTGATTTCATGGGATCTATTTAATGAGCAAGCAGATTACGAATTTGTCGATTGGGACTTTTCCGGTTCAACTGAGCAAGAATTTGCTAATTTGATGGATATTTTTACCCGCCATAATACTGAAGTGTTAATTATGGACTACGAACACCTTGGTGTATATGCTTGCCGAATTCTGGCCGTTGGTATGTCTGAAATTTATCCTCCTGAAGATCTTATAATTGCCAATAGCAATATGGCTATTGGATTACGAGAGCTTATTTTGTCATTACCTTCCCAAAAACGTACAGCTAAACAGTACCTAGCAATTATTGAACAGCTTGATGATGAAGGGCTTGATGATTATGCTCGAATTCGCGAACTGCTAGGCATAGCAACAGGTAACGATAATGCTTGGTTAACTCTTCGCGTTGGCGAGTTAAAAGCAATGCTGGCATTGGCAGGCAAAGACTTAATACAAGCACAACAGTGGATTGATTGGACGATTGAAATGAACGAGTCTATATTCACGCCATCGCGCAATCATGCTTATCGTTGTTTACAGACATTAGTTAATTTTATTTTAGAACGAGACAAAAAACAGTTTAATAACTATCAAGCCGCATTTAATAAAATGTATGGTAAAACCTGTGTTGATGATATGTGGCAATACGCTAATGGTGACAAAACATTTTTTGGTTTAGCTAATTATACGAAAATCGAGAAACAGACCAATAACAATCTAGAACAGTTTGATATGCACCAAAAATTATTAGCTGTATATAATAAATTGCATCAGACAATGTTATAAATTATTAACTTAAATTTTATTTAAATTCCACCGGTGAACACGGTGGAATGAATAACTTTATTTAACCTTGCCTTGCAAATTCTCCTGCTTGCCTTACTAACTCATCGCTCGGGGTTACACCGGTATATAACACAAACTGTTCAAGCGCTTGTAAAACAGCAACATCAGCACCTGAAATAATGATTTTATTTATCTTTTGGGCATATTTTATCATGGGAGTATCAACGGGAAGGGCAACTACATCAAACACAATATCGGCATTTTTTATCATAGTTGTGGGAAATGCAAGCGCCTCAGACTCAATAGCACCAAGCATACCAATTGGGGTAACATTGATAATCAATTTGGCTTGATGTGGCAATATTTCTTGCTCATCCTTTACCCATTTATAGCCATATCGTTTGGCTAATGCTTCGCCTTTTTGTTGGTTACGTGCGGCAATAATACCATTTTTAAATCCCGCATCATAAAAAGCTCCGATCACCGCATTAGCCATGCCTCCGCTGCCTTTTAATACAAATGGTGTTGTATTATCAATCTTATTTTCTACAATGAGTTTAGCAACGGCAATATAATCAGTGTTATAAGCTTTTAAATGATGGTTGGTGTTAACAATGGTATTTATCGATTGAATAGATTTTACCGAGTCATCTAATTCATCAATAAACTCAATGCAAGCTTCTTTATAAGGCATTGAAATGGCGCAACCTCTAATACCTAAGGCCTTAATGCCATAAATCGCATCTTTCAAATTATTGGTAGTAAAGGCTTTATATAAGTAATTAAGATGGAGTTTTTCGTACAAATAGTTATGAAAGCGAGTACCAAAATTGCTTGGTCTTGCTGAAAGGGACATGCAAACAGTTGTGTCTTTATTGATAATTCTTGCCATTACAACAAATCCTTGTGATCATATTAGATGATTTTATTTTACCACTTTCTTAATTAACGTGTATGTAATTATGGTTGCAAACAATAACGGTCCTAAAATACAGCAAGAAAAAGCAACAGTAAGAGCAATGATCTATTTATATTGCTTTAAACAACATCATAGCCAACATCATCAGTTATGTGAGGAATGCAACGACCTGTTGCAATATGCTATGCAACGCTTAACAATGTGTCGTTTTGGTGAAGAAAAAACGACATGTGAACGTTGCCCTAAACATTGTTATCGTAAAGATTATAAATTAAAAATTAAACAGGTAATGCGTTTTTCTGGTCCAAGAATGTTAATTTATTATCCTACAATGGCATTAAGGCATCTTTATAAAAACTTGGTGAGTAGGTAAGTTATTACCATTATTAACGTCTACTATGACAAAACAAATATTAACTCGTCATAAAGTTAAAATTATGGTTTAGTATATTCTATTGATTAAAAATACTAATTCCCAAAATAGCCCAAAACTTCCACCGATTTGTATACTGTGAAAAATTTGTTATTATTAGAAACAGAATTTAAAATAATGGCTCGATAAGAGTCTGGATCAAAGAAATGTCTATTGCAGTTGTTGAAGTTAATCGTCAAGCAGTTATTCATAATGTTGAGTATCTCAAAAAAATGGCTCCAAATAGTCAACTAGTTGCGATTATAAAAGCCAATGCTTATTCACATGGTAGTGAGGAGATTGCTCAATTATTACATGATAAAGTGAATTATTTTGGTGTATCGCGCCTTACCGAAGCTATGCAATTGCGAAACAATGGTATTAACACACCGATTCTGGCTTTGGAAGGTTTCTTCCCGCATGATGATTTGGATTATTTTATTGATTTTAACATTCAACCAGCTATTCATAGCAAATGGCAAATTGACATATTGCAAACATCCCTCCGTAAAGATCAAATTACCACATGGTTTAAGCTTGATACAGGAATGCATCGTTTAGGTTTTTGTCCTGATGAAGCAAAGGACGAATTTTATCGTTTGGCTAGTTGTTCAGTGGTTTGCAAACCAATTAATATTATGAGTCATTTTAGTTCGGCTGATGATCTCTCTTCAGAGAAAACGTTAAAGCAAATAGAACTATTTGATGAGTTTATTAATTCAATTGATGACAAATCACTTATTGGTAAACGCTCGATTGCTGCATCGGGCGGTATATTAGCCTGGCCAAAAGCTCAGCGAGATGTTGTGCGTCAAGGTATTGCTTTATATGGCGTTTCACCTTTTGATGAATCTATTGCTGAGCTACAACCTGCAATGACGTTTAAATCTGAATTAATTGCGGTACGAAAACACAAAAAAGGTGAATCAGTTGGTTATGGTCAAATTTGGTGTAGCCAGCAAGATACTAAACTAGGTGTGGTTGCAATGGGGTATGGTGATGGTTATCCACGAAATATTCCAGAAAATACTCCTGTTTTGATTAATGGTCGAAAAGTACCAATCGTTGGTCGAGTATCAATGGATATGATTGTAGTTGATTTAGGTATAAATTGTCTTGAAAAACCAGGTGATGAAGTCATATTTTGGGGAGCAGGACTTCCTGTTGAGGAAATCGCAAAGCATACTGGAATTAGTGCTTACGAATTGATAACGCGCTTAACTTCACGCGCAAAAATTCATTATATAGATAAATTAAATTATGATTAAAAAAATATTTTTATACACTTTACTTTCTTTTATATTAATTATTGGCGGCTCGATCAGTATTGGTTATTACTTTTTACAGCAGTTTTCTAAACAACAAATGCAAGTAACCAACGAAAACCAGATGTTTGTTTTGAAAAAAGGCACATCCATGCACCAATTGGTTGCACAAGTTAAAGAAAGTAAATTAATGCATAGTGCTTATTTATTGCCTTATTTGTGTAAATTGAATCCTTCATTGAGATCAATTAAAGCAGGAACTTATCAATTACACCCACATATGACCGTTGAAGAGTTTTTGCAATTATTAGTGTCGGGTAAAGAAAGCAATTTTTCAATTCAATTTGTGGAAGGTAAACGAGCTAAAGATTGGTTAAATATTATTCAAAGCACGCCATACATTGAACAAACATTAGTTGGAAAAACAGATGAAGAAATTGCTAAGTTATTAGGCATTGAAGGATCAATTGAAGGTTGGTTATCGCCTGATACTTACCTTTATACCGCAGACACTTTAGATATTAATATCCTAAAACGTGCGCATATGACGATGAAAAGTAATTTGCAAAAAATTTGGGATAATCGGGATAGTAATCTTCCTTATCAATCCCCTTATGAATTACTGATTATTGCATCAATTATTGAGAAGGAAACAGGTATTAGTTCAGAGCGTGCTAATGTGGCATCGGTATTTGTTAATCGTTTAAGAGCTAAAATGAAGTTACAAACAGATCCAACTATTATTTATGGTTTAGGCGATAACTATAAAGGTACTATTAGGCGCGTTGATTTGACCGATACTGAAAATCCTTATAATACTTATGTTATTGAAGGATTACCACCAACTCCAATTGCAATGCCAAGCATTGCCTCGCTCGAAGCTGCAGCACACCCAGCTAAAACCAATTATCTGTTTTTTGTGGCGAATGGAACAGGTGGACATACATTCTCAAGTACTTACAGTAACCATCAGCAAGCAGTTAATGAGTATCGTCGAATGAATAGTAGTGGGAATTAAATAAAAATTCAATAAAATCAATGCTCTGTCTGAGCATTTTTTCATGTTTGTTAACTTTAATTATTACCGCATATTAATGCGGTAATTTTTCATAATTAAGTTGCGACAAATCATCAAGTTGCTTAATTAGGTAAAGTAGATGATTAACATCTTGTTCTTGCTCTTTTAGTGCTTCTTCAAAATAAGGGTGTAAGGCAAATTTGGGCAAATTTGTTTTGGCGTCAATCATTGCTTGTATACGTGGAATAAAAATCCATTGTAACCATTCGTGTGCTTGCATGGTATCGATAGCAAAAGGTTCTTGGCTTAAAAATGCATTGGGATTTGGCGGTATAGTTTGCCATAAATCGATTTTTTGTAATTCCTCAATAATTTGGTCAAGTTGATTTAGTAGCTTTTGCCCTTGCGATTTTTGTGTTAATAAATTCTGATAATGTAGCCAATCAAAATAGGGGCCAGGATCTGTTTTTCGATTTGGAGCAATATCGCTATGCCCAGCAATATCTTTGATGGCATAAGTTTGTTGTAATAATAACGTAACGTTTACTAATTGCTGATATTGTTGTTCGGTAAAATTATCGCTATCACATCCTTCCATTTCGATGCCGATCGAAAAATCATTACAATTTTCTTGCCCTTCAAATGCTGATTTTCCTGCATGCCAGGCACGTTTATCAAATGGAACAAATTGAATAATTTCACCATCACGTCGAATAAATAGATGGCTTGATACTTCAAGTTGATGAATCGAAGCAAAGTACGGGTGCTGGTTGGGATCGAGCCGACCAGTAAATAATTGCTCAACATAAGGACCTCCATATTCATTGGGCGGTAAGCTTATATTATGAATAACAAGTAGTGATATCGGTTTATTAATAGGGCGTTCATTATAAAAAGGCGAAACAACTTGCTTTATACCTTGTAACCAGCCATTAACAATTTTTAGGGACATAGTGACTCCACTTATTTGATAAACCGATGTATGGATTTGTCTATTTTGCGATTTGCTTCGCAAAAATTGAACATACAACGTAATAATTAACTACATTAAGGATTTTACTTTCTAATCTTACTTTTTCATTATTATTCCATTTTTTTGTTTTGCTATAAAGGCTCTTAGATTAAATCATTGACTAAAAAATAGAGGTGTTTATGTCTAATCAATCGGGCTTTACGTTATTTGAACTTATGATTGCCATTATTGTTATCGCTATCTTAGCCGCTATCGGTGTTCCTGCTTATCAGGGATATGTAAAAAAAGCCGCAATGACTGATATGTTGCAAACAATGACATCGTATAAAACCGCTGTAGAAATTTGTGCTGTAGAGCAAGGTAGCTTAACCAATTGTAGTAATGGTAATAATGGCGTACCAGCTAGTCGGACATCAAATTATGTTACTTCTATTACGGTTAATAACGGAGTTATTACTTTGGTTGGAACTAGCGCCTTAACAGGGTTAACTACTACACTAACACCAACAATCAATGCTACAAATGGCAATTTAGATTGGAGCCGAGTTTGTACTACATCGCCAAGTGATACCAGTTTAACCAGTGCTTGTGAAGATATTTTTAAATTCTAATGTTTGTATTTAATAATTGACGAATAAGGAACCACCTTTATGCAAGAAGAACAGTTAATTGAAAGTATCGATAAATTGTTACTTGAAGCATTAGATAAGCGTGCTTCGGATATTCATTTTGAGCCTTACCAACATAGCTATCGTATTCGTATGCGCATTGATGGTGTTTTGCACGATATGTTATCACCCCCACTTGCATTAGCGAAACAGATAACAGCAAGATTAAAAATCATGTCTCAACTAAATATAGCTGAACATCGATTACCGCAAGATGGCCAACTCATTATTGATCGTTATACCATGCGTATTTCCACTTTGCCTGTAATGAATGGCGAAAAAATTGTTTTAAGAGTAATGGATAATCATGAATCTGAATTAACCATTAATGATTTAGGGTTAACGGATGCAGATCTGTTAACATTCAAACAAATTTTAGACTACCCACAAGGATTGATTTTAGTTACAGGTCCAACAGGAAGCGGTAAAACGGTGACGTTATATAGTGGATTAAAGCGGTTAAATAAAACCGAACGTAACATCTGTAGTGTCGAAGATCCCATTGAAATTCCTCTAGAGGGTATTAATCAAACTGCGATTAATCTCAAGGCTGGCTTAACATTTGCTATTGTATTGCGTGCTTTACTACGGCAAGATCCTGATGTAATGATGATTGGCGAAATTCGCGATCATGAAACCGCCGAAATTGCAATTCAAGCTGCGCAAACAGGGCATCTAGTATTATCTACATTGCACACTAATTCAAGTGTCGAGGCAATAACACGATTAAAGCAAATGGGTATAGAAAATTATCTATTATCATCAAGTTTAAAATTAATCATTGCTCAGCGGTTAGTTCGAAAATTGTGTCCACACTGTAAGGTAGTAGCGAATGATCTGGTTATGTTTGGTAATGAACATGTACCACATTATTTGTCTTCAGGATGCTCTAATTGTATTGGTGGCTATAAAGGAAGAATTGGACTATACGAGTTGTTAGTCATCACCCCCGAAATTCAACAACAAATCTTAGCAAATCAAGCTATTTTATCCTCAAATATGATTTCATTAAAAAAAGCTGGGCAAAAATTAGTGAAGCAGGGTATGACAACGTTAGCTGAATTAAATCGAGTCTTGGGTGATACAGTATGAAACGGCTCTATTATTGGTATGATGTCGATTTTAACCAACACAAAATTATTGCCGAATCATCACAGGCAGCTAAAAGACTGTTATTATTGCAAGGTAAAATTGCCATTAAGATTAAAGCTGGTAAAATTATTACTGCACATAGTTTTAATCGTACAGATCTACTGATGATTACCAAACAATTAGCGACTATGTTAAAAGCAGGTTTGTCTATTATTGATACATTACAATTGCTTGCTCAAGAACAAGCTAAACCGCATTGGCAATATTTGTTACTTGATATTAAACAACAAGTCGCTAAAGGCGAATTTTTATCTCAAGTATTGCAGCAACATCAATCGGTGTTTTCCTCTTTGTATTGTGAGATTATTGCAACAGGTGAACTAACTGGGCAGCTCGATGAAAGTTTTGAACAATTATCGTTATTGCTTGAAAAATCAATTAAACTGCAAAAAAGCCTAAAAAAGGCAATGCGTTATCCGTTATTTTTATTATTGATTGCAATGATGGCAAGTTTGGTAATGTTATTATTCGTTTTACCTAAATTTTCCGATATTTATCAAAATTTCGATGCTGAACTACCAGCTTTTACACAAGGAGTTATTGATTTTTCGAGTTATTTGCAACAAAGCTGGTTAATTTGGTGTATCGTCTTTTTTATTAGTTATTTTTGTTATCAACGCTATTTAAAAGTGCGTTATCGACGTAAAATCGAAATGATAGTAATAAAATTTCCCTTTATTGGAAAAATTATTCAAACCACTTGCTTAACTCAGATTTTTCAAACAATTGGAATCACTCAAAAAGCTGGCATACCATTATTAGCTGGTTTAACTGCGGCGGCTAATACTACTTGCTATTGTCTTTATCGTGATAGTATTTCGCAAATTATTGTAGGCATTGAGCAAGGGCTTCCATTTAGCCATGTATTGCATGGGCAACGATACTTTCCTAATTTATGTTCACAGTTAATTCATGTGGGGGAGGAATCAGGCACACTAGATTTAATGCTCGATAAATTAGCAATTTATTATCAAGAACAAAATCAAACCTTAACCGATAATTTATCGCAAGCATTCGAGCCATTATTAATGCTTGTTTTGTCTTTAATTATTGGCAGTTTAATTATGGCTATGTATTTACCGATATTCCAAATGGGCGATGTAATTCACTAATGTTAGTATTTATTATTATCTATTTAGGTCTTTGTATCGGTAGCTTTGTTTATGTTGCTTATTATCGTTATTTGCCAACACTGACACCATACCAATATTTATGTCGAATTAGTTTTCATCGATCTGCTTGCCCACATTGTCATAGTAAGCTGAAAGCTTGGCAATTGATACCGATTATTTCTTGGTTAATATTAAAACGACGTTGTTATTACTGCGATACCAATATTTCATGCCAATATCTTATTGTTGAATTATTTGTCGCTGTTTTATTTACTTTTATCTATATTGATAAAAGCATCAATTATCAAAGCGGTATTTTAATGATTCTTGGTTGTTATTTTTTACTTTTAGCTTTAATCGATTTTAGATACTATTTATTGCCAGATTTGTTTACCCAACCATTAATGTGGACAGGTGTAATGCTTGCCTATTTTGATTTGGCAAACATCGTTTTAACCGATGCTTTGCTAGGTATCTTTTGGGGATATCTATTATTAAAAATACCTGCTACTTTATTTTATTTGGTATTTAAAAAACAGGGATTAGGGGGAGGTGATATCAAATTGCTTGCCGCTCTTGGTGCTTGGTTGCCTTATACATCATTACCAATGTTATTATTTTTTGCTTCCCTATTGGGGATTATATATTCTCTTTTTTTGCGATATGTGATCAATGAACCAAAATCAAAAGTTATTCCATTTGGTCCTTTCTTATTAATTTCTGGTTATGTGATTTATTATTTCTGTTAAAAAGTTTCAGGAAAATAGGTGTTTTAATCAATTTATTGTTAATCAATAAGTGTTAAAAGTGCATAAATGTATTATTTTTTCATTAAATGCAATATATAACTAAAATTGATATCCATAGTAAAAATAGTTATTTTTATAAAAGTGAAAATCGCGTTATAGTGTTAGCTAGGTTTGTTGAACCGCAGGTTATTCACCTACTAAGGAATTACTTATGATATCTAATAGTATTAATCAATTAAAAACCGAAATGATAACATGGCGCCATCATATTCACGCCCATCCAGAAACAGCCTTTGAAGAGGTTAAAACCACGCAATTTATTATCGAAAAGTTACAATCCTTTGGTATTACCGAGTTATATACTGATTTTGCTCCAACAGGAGTTGTTGGTATTATTAAAGGTAATCGTGATGGACGATGGATTGCTCTGCGAGCTGATATAGATGCATTAGATATTATTGAAGAAAATAATATTAATTATTGCTCAACCATTTCTGGCAAAATGCATGGGTGTGGTCATGATGGGCATACTGCAATGTTACTAGGAACGGCTAAATATCTTAGTGAACACCGTGATTTTGCTGGTACTGTTGTTCTTATTTTTCAACCAGCTGAAGAAAACGAAGGCGGAGCCAGAGTAATGGTTGAAAATGGTTTATTTGAACAATTTCCGATTGAAGCAGTATATGGCATGCATAATCAACCTAATATGGAGTTAAATCACTTTTATATTAATCATGGCCCAATGATGGCATCGTATGATGTATTTGAGATCAAAATAACGGGTGTTGGTGCTCATGCCGCTGCGCCTCATCTAGGAAAAGATACAATTTTGACAGCTACGCAAATTGTAAATGGATTACAAAGTATTGTGAGCCGTAATGCTGATCCTTTAAGTTCATTGGTAGTTAGCGTAACGCAAATTCATAGTGGCGATACTTGGAATGTGTTACCACAGGAAGCGGTTATTCGCGGTACTGTTAGAACATTTAGTGCACAAGTACAAGATATGGCTGAAAATCGTATTAAACAAATAGCAACAGGTATTGCCACAACATTTGGAGCCAAGGCGGAAGTAGATTATCAACGCCGTTACCCAGCTACCATCAATTACGCTAAACAAGCTGATATTGCTATTGCAGCTGCTAAACAAGTTGTGGGACAAGATAACTTAATTATTGATCCTCTCCCTTCAATGGGTTCAGAAGATTTTGCTTTTATGCTACAAAAAATCCCTGGTGTTTATGTATGGTTGGGCGCTGGTAGAGGGGCTAATTTGCATAATCCAGCTTTTAACTTTAATGATGAAGTGTTAACAACTGGTGTAAGCTATTTTGTTGAAATAGTTAACCAAGAACTTGCTAACTAAGTTAAAACGAGATTTCAACGACAGCTGGAATAAACGTTGTGTTATCCCAGCTTATTAGTCGCAGACAATTAAAATGTCATTCGGCTATTGTCATTTCCATATACTCTAAATGGCGTATTTAAATCAATTCCATTATTAAGTACCACTTGGACGCAAACACCGTCTTTTTCGTCTAGTTTTGCCGCAGCTAACACAAGTCCCCCTTCTCGCCAACCACCGGCAAGTTTATATTCAAGTGTACTACCAATTTTAGGTAGAACATCACTCGTGCCCTTTATAACATACATACCACGAGTATTTGCTCCACGGAACTGCGCTCTAGCTACCATTTCCTGACCACAGTAACAACCTTTTTCAAAGCTGATTGCGTCATAAGATTGCAAATTACAGGCTTGTGGTAATAATATTGCCATATTGTCATTATCAATGATAGGGTAACCAGCTTGAAGATCAAGTTTTAGCCAGTCGCTACATGGATGTAAATCTTCAGAAATAGGCTCCGGCGTTACCATAATAACACGCATTTGCGGTAAAGGTAGTTTGATATAGGTGATATTATTTTCAGTAAAACAGTTTTTATCGCTTAATTTTTCTGTGATTCCAGGGGGGATCGCATCTCCAACCAAGCCGACCATATTTAGATCTTCGACTGGTTCGATAGTTACTTTAGAAAAAACAGCGTATTTTGTTAGTTCGGCAATCTGTTTTTTAACAACACTTTTACGCTCAATATAGTAAATATCATTACCTCGTTGAAATAACAATAAAGTACTCCACATTCTGCCTTTACTGTCGCAATGAGCAGCATAAAGCGTAGATTTTTCTGAAAGTCGGTTAATATCGTTAGTTATTTGACCTTGCAAGAAAGCTCGGTTATCCTCACCTGTAACTTTAACTAATTGCCAGTCAGCAAGAGAGGTTGGTTTAGAAGAAATATTGCTCATATTTGTACCTTTGGGTGAAGAAGAATCCTAGTACCGTTATGGCTAGAAATACTCATCTCCTGAGTTTATATAAAAAATAAAAAAATAACAATAAAATCAATTAGCAATATTTAAATAAAATAGATAGATTACGGATATTATTCATAATATTTTAAAAAATAATTTTATTTGTGGATAATTTTTCAGTAAAACACTTAGTTAATTGACTTTAATTGATTTTGTTTATAAGTTGATGCAAAATAAACCACTAAATGACTAATCAGTTACATTGGAGACAACAACCATGGCAAAACTGTCAGGCGCAGAGATGGTTATTCAATCTTTGATTGACCAAGGAGTAAAACAGATATTTGGCTATCCCGGTGGTAGTGTTCTTGATATTTATGATGCCATTCACACGTTAGGTGGTATTGAACATATATTAGTTCGCCATGAACAAGCTGCGGTACATATGGCCGATGGTTATGCTAGAGCAACAGGGAATGTTGGCGTTGTTTTAGTTACATCAGGCCCTGGGGCAACAAACACTATTACTGGTATTGCAACAGCTTACATGGATTCGGTTCCACTGGTTATATTGTCTGGACAAGTTGCCAGTAACCTAATTGGTAATGATGCATTTCAAGAATGTGACATGATCGGAATTTCGCGTCCGATTGTTAAACACAGTTTTTTAGTCAAAGATAGTAAAGATATTCCAGAAACCATCAAAAAAGCATTTTATATTGCTTCGACAGGTAGGCCTGGTCCAGTCGTTATCGATCTACCAAAAGATATTGTTAATCCAGCTAACAAATATAATTATCATTATCCAAAATCAGTTTTAATGCGATCTTACAATCCAACGATTCAAGGTCATAAAAAACAGATCAAAAAAGCATTAACCACGTTGTTATCGGCTAAAAAACCGGTGTTATTTATTGGTGGTGGGGTTATTGCCGCCGATGCTAGTGGCGAAATTAAAACACTTGCAGAAAAATTAAACTTACCTGTCGCTTCAACGTTAATGGGTATTAGTGCTTTTCCGGGAACCGATAAACATTATCTTGGTATGATAGGCATGCACGGTATTTATGAAGCTAATATGGCCATGCATAATGCCGATGTAATTTTTGCAATCGGTGCACGTTTTGATGATCGAACAACCAATAATGTTGAAAAATATTGTCCAAAAGCCAAAATTATTCATGTTGATATCGATCCGACTTCTATTTCAAAAACTATATCTGCTTCAATTCCTGTAGTTGGTGATGCAAAAGTTGTTCTTGAAACGTTGCTGTCTATGTTAGATGAGTTAAATACAGAACGTGATCTTGACGCATTAATTGATTGGTGGAAACAGATAGAACACTGGCGATCACGTCACTGCTTAGCTTATAACCATGAAGGGCAAAGCATTAAACCACAAGAAGCGATACAAGTGTTATATAAATTAACCAAAGGTGATGCATTTGTGACGACCGATGTCGGTCAACATCAAATGTTTACTGCGCTTTATTACCCATTTGATAAACCTCGTCACTTTATCACATCTGGTGGGCTAGGCACGATGGGATTTGGTTTGCCAGCAGCGCTGGGAGTCAAATTGGCATATCCTAAAAAAACCGTTGTATGTGTAACAGGCGATGGTAGTATCCAAATGAATATTCAAGAATTATCAACCGCATTGCAATATGGCTTACCAGTACTGGTTTTAAATTTGAACAACCGCTTCTTAGGCATGGTTAAACAGTGGCAAGATATGATTTATTCTGGACGCCATTCAAGTTCTTATATGGAATCTCTACCTGATTTTGCTAAAATTGCAGAAGCCTATGGTCATGTTGGTATGGTAATAACAAAGCGTGAGGAACTAGAATCTAAACTGAAACAAGCACTGGCGATCAAAAACCGTTTAGTTTTTGTTGATGTTATGACTGATGCGACTGAACATGTATATCCAATGCAAGTTCGAGGTGGTGCAATGAACGAAATGTGGCTTAGTAAAACGGAGAGAACCTAATGCGTTATATATTATCAATCTTAACCGAAAACGAACCTGGCGCATTATCACGAATTATCGGCTTGTTTTCGCAACGTGGTTTTAATATCGAAACTATCACCACTGCGCAAACCGAAGATCCAACCATGCACCGCATGACAATCCAGACCTCGGGCGATGAGCATGTGATTGAACAGATCCAAAAACAATTACATAAGCTTGTCAACGTCTACCGTGTGCATGATTTGACTGAAGGACCACATGTAGAGCGTGAAATAATGCTAGTAAAAGTGGAAGCAAAAGGCTCACAGGCGCGTGATGAGGTTAAACGTTGTGCTGATATTTTTAGAGGATCGATCGTAGATGTCACTGCAACACATTATATTGTACAACTATCGGGTACTAGTGAAAAACTAGATTCATTTTTATCCTCAATTCGTGAAACATGCAATATTATCGAAACCGTCCGTTCAGGAATTATTGGCTTATCACGTAGTGAAAAAACAGTTAAATAGCCATATTTATAGTTAACATATTTATTAAGGCACATTGTGCGCCTTAATTTTGTTAACAATACTAAGACTGTTGATTTCTCAATCAAAAGGCATAAAGATGTTGCCATATTTTAATCTTGCCAAAAATTAACAATAGCAACTCGTTATGCCTAGAACAATGCTACTAGATACTTACTTGAAAAAGTGCCAAAATTAGAAGATCAGTAGTCTTTAGATTAAAGTAATAATTGTTAGTAATAACCATTACTGTATGTAACAAGAATAGAAATAATAATTACAATGTATAAAACAATAAATACAATCGAAGCGATAAATGTAATTAGAAAATATTTCCAATAGCCATAAATATTTTCTATAGCATCAACGATATCGTCTCCTTTTCGAAGACTTGCAGCTAAGCTAAATGCACTTCCCGATTTGAAAAGTTTGGCTCCAGCAAAAATTTGTGGGATGCCAACAATAGCAGTAATTATTCCTAGACATGTAAAAGCGCCAGCTATTATAAAAATAACACCAAAAACTTGTTGCATAGTAGCGATAAAACGCATATGTTTTATTAATAATTCAGTTATTTGAAAAGAAATTATATTTGTTTGATTTGTATTCATTTTTATTCCTTATATTATTGCTCTATTTGAACGTGGCGAATAAAATAGCATTTTTTAAATTAATGTCGAGGTAATTTTTTGCATAATAGTTCAAGTTTAAATCGTTTTTCTATTGCCCCAATGTTAGATTGGACAGATAAACATTGCCGTTATTTTCATCGAATTTTAACAAAAAAAACATTGCTATATACCGAAATGGTGACTACAGGCGCAATTTTATTTGGGAAAGGTGATTATTTAGCTTTCAACAATGAAGAGCATCCACTTAGCTTGCAACTAGGCGGTAGCGATCCTAACGCATTAGCGCAATGTGCAAAATTAGCGCAAGAACGTGGTTATGACGAAATCAACTTAAATGTGGGATGTCCATCAGATCGCGTACAAAATGGTATGTTTGGTGCTTGTTTAATGGGAAATCCAAATTTGGTTGCCGATTGTATCGCTCAGATGCAAGATCAGGTTGATATTCCCGTCACGGTAAAAACAAGAATTGGTATTGATGATTGCGATAGCTATACTTTTTTGTGTCAATTTATTGAGAAGGTAATGCCTTACACCAAAACATTTATTGTACATGCGCGCAAAGCATGGTTATCAGGATTAAGCCCAAAGGAAAATCGTGAGGTTCCGCCACTTGACTATGAACGTGTTTATAAATTGAAACAAGATTATCCCAATTTAACTATAGCCATCAATGGTGGCATAAATACAATTGATGAAATAAAATGCCATTTACAGCATGTTGATGGTGTAATGGTTGGGCGAGAGGCATATCAAAATCCACTGTTACTTACTGAAATTGATACGCAAATTTTTGGCACAAATGCTCCAGTCATTGATCCTCTATCTGCTATTCAAGCACTTTACCCTTATATCGAACAACAGCTAATGCAAGGTGCGCAACTTAACCATATTATGCGGCATACTTTAGGTATATTTAATGGACGTAAAGGAGCAAGGCAATGGCGGCGCTATCTTAGCGAAAATGCGCATAAAAAAGGGGCAGGGGTCGAGGTTGTTGAACAGGCTTTAACATTCATCAAATAATATTTAACAAAATAGCAATTTTATTTGCTCAATAATGACGCTAATTGCGCGCTGCTAGTATATCGTTATATACTAGCTCACATTCTCCCTAATGGTTTTATTCTGTGCGTTTAAATTCAAGTCAACAAAAAGCCGTTGAATATGTTTCAGGACCGTGCCTTGTTTTAGCTGGGGCAGGTTCTGGCAAAACTCGGGTTATCATTAACAAAATTTCCTATTTAATTCGTGTTAAAGAATATTTACCACGCCATATTGTTGCAGTTACCTTTACGAATAAAGCCGCACGCGAAATGAAAGAACGTATAGCCCAAGCACTTAGTAAACAAGAAGCAAGAGGGCTTAAAATATCAACATTCCATACGCTAGGATTGGATATTATTCGCCGAGAGTATACTCATCTGGGAATTAAATCTAACTTCTCACTATTCGATGATCATGATCAAACAGCGCTACTTAAGGAACTAACTCATCAATGGTTAGAAGATGATAAGGATCTGATTAATCAATTACGCTCAACAATCTCAAATTGGAAAAATGATCTTGTTGATTCAACTATTGCGATGGCAAGAGCGCAGACGAATAAAGAGAAATTATTTGCTCACTGTTATCAATTGTATGAAAAACAATTAAAAGCTTGCAGTATATTAGATTTTGATGATCTTATATTATTGCCCACACTCTTATTAAAAACCAACGAAGAAGTTCGCGAAAAATGGCAGAACAAAGTTCGTTATTTGTTGGTTGATGAATATCAAGACACAAACACAAGTCAGTACGAATTTATCAAATTACTGGTTGGTAACCGAGCTAAATTTACTGTTGTTGGTGATGATGATCAGTCTATTTACTCTTGGCGTGGTGCACGACCACAAAATTTAGTATTACTTAAACAAGATTTTCCTAATTTAGAAGTGATCAAATTAGAACAAAATTACCGATCATCGGGTCGAATTTTAAAAGTGGCGAATATCTTAATCGAAAATAATCCACATATCTTTGAAAAAAAACTTTTCTCAGAACTGGGTTATGGTGAAACATTAAAAGTTATTTCAGCCGATAGCGAAGAGCATGAAGCCGAAAAAGTTATTAATCACCTTATTGGCCATCGCTTTGCGCATAACAGTCAATATGGTCAATATGCTATCTTATATCGTGGCAATCATCAGGCACGACTAATTGAAAAGATACTCATGCAATATCGGATACCGTATCGAATCTCTGGCGGTACATCATTTTTTGCTCGAATTGAAATTAAAGATCTAATAGCATATTTGCGATTATTAACTAATCCAGATGATGATAATGCGTTTATTCGTATTATCAACACACCAAAACGAGAAATTGGTCCTGCAACTATTCAAAAACTTGGCGAATGGGCTAATCATCGAGGTGTTAGTTTATATCAAGCAAGCCATGATATGGGGTTGACCCAATTGCTTTCAGGTAAACGTATGGAGTCATTACAAGAATTCATACATTGGTTTGATACCCTTATTCAAAAATCTCATACTGAACCCATGGAAGCAATTTATGAACTTCTACACGGGATTCATTATGAGAGCTGGATTTATGAAACCTCATCATCCCCAACATCTGGGCAAATGCGCATGCGCAATGTAGAACAATTGGTCAGTTGGTTAAATGATATGTTGCAAGGTGATGATATTGATGAAGCAATGACACTTGAACAAGCTGTCGCGAGATTTACTTTGCGTGATATGTTAGAACGTAACGAGTCCGAAGAAGAACTCGACCAAGTACAACTTATGACACTACATGCATCTAAAGGATTAGAATTTCCTTATGTCTACTTGATCGGCATGTCCGAAGGTCTATTACCTCATCAAACTAGCATTGATGAAGATAATATTGAAGAAGAGCGCCGTTTAGCTTATGTTGGTATTACTCGGGCGCAACGAGAACTGACTTTCTCTTTTAGCCGGCAACGTAAACAATTTGGCGAGACACTTCAAGTTGAACCGAGTCGATTTTTATTAGAACTGCCACAAGACGACTTAGAGTGGCAAGATCAGCGTAACGAATTATCACCTGAAAAAAAAATGCAACAAGGGCAAAGTAGGCTAGCCATGCTAAAAGCGCAAATTGCCAAGGCTAAGTAACCAAATTTTGACAATTATACAATAAGGAATAACAAATGATGAAGTTAATAATAAGTGTGATATTAATTTTAACTAGTTGCTTTGCGAATGCTACAGGTTTAAATTATCACTCAGAACGCACGAGGCTCTATCAATTAACCAAAAAATTTGAAGCGCAAAAAACATTACCTAGGTTATATACAAAAGAAGGTAAAGAAATTCTTAGCCAATTTACTGATCCCAAACTTCTTGAGAATTTTTCAAAAGATAAAATAGATGAGAAATTAGATATAACCAATTATATCAACCATATAGTTGAGACTTATTTAATCTTTTCATCAAATAAATCAAACGAAATAACCAGCCAAGATCTAACGAATAACCTAAAACGATTCCAACAAGAAATTATTTTATTAAGCACTTTTAATATAAAATATTTTGCGGCAATATCTCCCCATATTAATCAGTTTTATAAAGAACTTCCCGATAATGAAAGAGGTGGAGTTATACAGTATAGTGTGAAAATGATGCAATCAGAAATGTTAAAATATTACTACGGTGGATTCAAGTGGATTGCTTTACCAGACTGTTTAACTGAACAATCTAAATTGGATATTATCGCCACATTAGAACAATCAGCTGAAAATTACGCTAAATTTATCCCAGAATCGAAAAAGACCGCAATCATTGAAAAGGCCGAACAATTAATAACTCAACAGCCTATATTTAAATCACAGTTATCACATATTATCAACGTGATGAAAACAAACGAATGTGAAGAAATATGTCAAATAATCTACGAAAATAAGTGACTTATGTATATACTCTTTATCAATCTAATTAAATTTATCATAGTATAAGTTAGTTACAACTAATTTGGTTATTTGTATTAATTTTCATCAATATTTTTAAGGATAATTTGGTATGATTTTAGGTAATATTAATCATTTAGGGTTAGTTCCTTATTTACCCGAAAAAATTAAACAATCAATTGAATATATTAAAGATAATGTCAATAATAACACGCCTGTGGGGCGTTACGATATTGATGGTGATAATATGTTTTTTATGGTGTCAGATAGTGCATCGCGATATATCCACGATGCTGATCCAGAATATCATGAAAAATATATTGACGTTCAGATTGTTTTAGTTGGGCAAGAGGGTATGGCAGTAAGTACGTTACCTCCGTATACCAAAGTGTTAGATAATAAATTAGTAGAAAATGATATTGCCTTTATCGAAACACCAAAAGAAGAGACCTTGTTGATATTACACCCAAATGATTTTATCGTGTTTTTACCTAATGAAGTGCATAAACCGCTTTGTGCAATTGATAATAATATCGAAACAGTTCGCAAAGTTGTGGTAAAAATCGCGTTAGATTATTTATAAAAAGGTTAAAGATGATAAGTATAATATGGCTACAAAAATAGCTGTTATTGGCGAATGTATGATTGAATTGTCGATGAATCAGGATTCGACTACGCGTGGTTTTGGTGGTGATACGCTTAATACATCGATTTAATTGTCTCGTTTACTAAAAGATAATGATTTTTCAATACATTATGTAACCGGGCTTGGTATCGATCCCTTCAGTCAAGAAATGTTAGATTGTTGGCAAACAGAAAACATTCAAACAGATTTAGTACAAAGAATGTCTGATAAAATGCCGGGGCTTTATTCTATTGTTACTGATGAACATGGTGAACGGTCTTTTTATTATTGGCGTAATGATGCTGCTGCTAAATTTTGGTTGAAAACAACTGAAACAGATAGAATAATTCAGCAAATTGAACATTATGATTATGTATATTTGAGCGGTATTAGTATTGCTATTTTAGATGCTGAAAGTATCCTTAAATTATTAGATCTTTTAAAACGTGTTAAAGCTAATAGCGGTAAAGTTATTTTTGATAATAATTTTCGTCCATGTTTATGGAGTAGCCTTGATTTGGCTCGTAGTGTTTATGCTGATATTCTTAGCTTTACAGATATTGCATTTTTAACATTAGATGACGAAGATTTATTATGGGGTAAGCTACCTTATGAGCAAATTATTGAGCGTACAAAACAATTTGGTGTAACTGAAATTGTTATTAAACGTGGCAGTGATAGCTGTATTATTGATTCTGCTGATGGTCGTTTTGAAGTTCCTGCTAATAAAATCACTAAAGATAAAGTGATTGATACTACTGCCGCTGGCGATTCATTTAGTGCTGGTTATCTTGGGGCTCGTTTAAGTGGAAGGAACCCTTCTCAGTCAGCATTACAGGGGCATTTGGTGGCTGGCACGGTTATACAATATCGCGGCGCAATTATTCCTGTTGATGCGACTCCAAAATTGATATACTAAGTTAAATCAACAAATGACGGTTATTAATGACCGTTTTTCTCTGCGGTAGAAATAAAAATTTTAGTTTATTTTTTGTCAAAAAGTTTCAGGTAACACTGTGTTTTAGTATAAAATTAGCCAAGTAGTATATTCAGCTATATAGTTGTATATTTAATCAAATGTTACTGGTATAATATACAGTTAATTTTCTATCCATTTTGTTTAAAAAACGCAACAAAGAAGAGATCTATGTCAATCAAAGATATCGATATTCGTGGTGCGAGAACGCACAATCTAAAAAACATTAATGTAACCATTCCAAGAGATAAATTAGTTGTTATTACAGGTCTTTCTGGATCAGGTAAATCTTCGTTAGCATTTGATACTTTATATGCCGAAGGGCAACGACGCTATGTTGAATCGTTGTCGGCGTATGCTCGTCAGTTTTTATCTTTGATGGAAAAACCTGATGTAGATCATATTGAAGGATTATCACCTGCAATTTCGATCGAGCAAAAATCAACTTCGCATAACCCTCGTTCGACAGTAGGGACTATCACTGAAATTTATGATTACTTACGTTTGCTTTTTGCTCGAATTGGAGAACCTCGTTGTCCAAATCATCATTTACCGTTAGCTGCACAAACGATATCACAGATGGTCGATAGCATCATGGCGTTACCGACTGATAATCGTTATATGCTACTTGCCCCTGTGGTTACTGAGCGTAAAGGGGAGTTTGTTAAACTGTTCGAGCAACTTGCTGCTAGTGGTTATATTCGGGTACGAGTGGATGGTGATGTATATGATCTTTCTGATCCGCCAATTCTTGAATTGCAAAAAAAACATACCATTGAAGTTGTTGTTGATCGTTTTCGTATTCGTGACGACTTAAAACTTCGTTTAGCAGAGTCGATTGAAACGGTTCTTTCGATCACTAATGGTATTGTTAAAGTGGCCAATTTGGATGATCCACAAGCTGAAGAATATTTGTTTTCGGCTAATTTTGCTTGTCCTATTTGTGGTTACAGTATTTCTGAATTAGAACCGAGATTATTCTCGTTCAATAATCCTGCTGGTGCGTGCCCTGAGTGTGATGGTTTGGGTGTGCAACAATATTTTGATCAAAAACGTATTGTTCAGATGCCAGAAGTTTCATTAGCTGCGGGTGCGATTAAAGGTTGGGATCGTCGCAATTTTTACTATTTCCAGATGCTAAAATCATTAGCGGATCATTATAAGTTTGACATTGATAAACCGTATGAGAAATTACCTGAAAAGATAAAAAATATTTTATTAAATGGTTCAGGTAATACCGAAATTCAGTTTGTTTATTCAAACGATCGTGGTGATGTGGTTAAGCGTAAACATCCATTTGAAGGGATTATTAATAATTTAGCTCGTCGGTATAAAGAAACTGAATCACAAACTATCCGTGAAGAGCTAGCAAAATATATTAGTCATCGACCTTGTCCTTGTTGTAATGGTTCGAGGTTATGTACGGCAGCAAGAAATGTGTTTATTAATGATACAAATTTACCAACAATTAGTGATTTAAGTACGCAACAAGCCAAGGATTTTTTTGATAAATTGACATTGACAGGGCAACGAGCTCAAATTGCAGAAAAAATCTTGAAAGAGATAAACGATCGTTTACAATTTTTGATTAACGTTGGACTTAACTATTTAACGCTTTCAAGATCCGCTGAAACATTATCAGGTGGTGAAGCACAACGTATTCGATTAGCAAGCCAAATTGGTGCAGGTCTTGTTGGCGTGATGTATGTGTTAGATGAACCTTCTATTGGATTGCATCAGCGAGATAATACTCGTCTGATTGACACTTTAACGCATTTACGTGACTTAGGTAATACTGTTATAGTCGTTGAACATGATGAAGAAGCTATTATGGCTGCTGATTATGTGATTGATATTGGTCCTGGGGCAGGGGTTCATGGTGGTGAAGTTGTTGCTCAGGGAACACCCAAACAAATAATGGCATGTAAAACATCTTTAACAGGAAAATATTTATCCGGTAAAGAAAAAATTGAAATACCAACTATTCGCACCAAAGTCGATAAGAAAAAAATGTTATCACTTATTGGTGCAACCGGTAATAATCTTAAAGATGTGACATTAAATATTCCAGTTGGCTTATTTACATGTATCACTGGTGTATCAGGCTCGGGAAAATCAACCTTAATTAATGATACCTTATATCCCCTTGCCCAAAACCAACTCAATGGTGCAGAAAAAACTGAAATAGCACCCTATAAATCAATCAAAGGACTTAACCATTTTGATAAAGTAATTGCGATTGACCAAAGCCCAATTGGACGTACGCCACGTTCTAATCCAGCAACTTATACTGGATTTTTTACTTCTATCCGTGAACTTTATGCTGGTGTACCAGAATCTCGAGCTCGAGGCTATAATCCAGGTCGCTTTAGTTTTAATGTTAAGGGTGGACGCTGTGAAGCTTGTCAAGGTGATGGTTTAATCAAAGTTGAAATGCACTTTTTGCCTGATATTTATGTTCCTTGTGATCAGTGTCATGGTGCTCGCTATAACCGTGAGACCCTAGAGATCAAATATAAAGGAAAGTCTATTAACGAAATTTTAAATATGACAGTTGAAGAAGGTCGCGAGTTTTTCGATGCCGTGCCAATGATAGCACGCAAACTGCAAACATTGATTGATGTTGGGCTTTCTTATATTACCATTGGACAGTCAGCAACAACATTATCGGGTGGTGAAGCGCAACGAGTAAAACTTGCAAAAGAATTATCTAAGCGAGATACTGGTCGTACTTTGTATATCTTAGATGAACCAACAACTGGGCTACATTTTGCTGATGTGAAACAATTATTAACGCAATTACATTCTTTGCGAGATAAAGGCAATACTATCGTTGTTATCGAGCATAATTTGGATGTAGTTAAAACAGCAGACTGGATTGTGGACTTAGGACCAGAAGGTGGTAATGGTGGCGGAGAAATTATTGCCGAAGGGACGCCAGAAGAGGTTGCGAAATCTAAACATTCCTTCACTGGAAAATATTTAAAACCGTTGTTGGAAAAACAAAAAGTAGTCTAGGATTATTATTAATATAGCATATAAAGAACGGGCTAGGAGCAACGCCCAGTCTTTTTATATACTTTAATTAATATTATAGTTAAATAAGTACTGAAAATAGACAGAAACTGGATTTACGACGAGTTTGGTAAGATTCTTAAGTGCAATTATCAGCATGGGTGGTTGATGAAAGGGGTTGTATTTTGACATTGCTAATTGTATTGATGATCATAGTCGCCTATATTTTGGGCTCGCTTTCTGGTGCAATGATTATTAGTCGCATCATGCATTTACCTAATCCTTCAGAACATGGATCTCACAATCCTGGAGCAACCAATATTTTACGACTCAATGGCAAATTACCAGCCATTTTTGTTTTAATCTTTGATATGTTAAAAGGTACAATTCCTGTTTATATTTCATATCGGATTGGTATTACACCTTTCTTTTTAGGTATTATTGGTATTTTTGCTTGTTTAGGACATATTTTCCCCTGTTTTTTTCATTTTCGTGGAGGAAAAGGAGTTGCAACTGCGTTAGGTATGATGGCTCCAATTGGGTTTGATTTTACAGGTTGCTTTATTTTAACTTGGTTACTTACTTTACTAATTACAGGATATTCTTCGGTAGCTGCAGTTGTTGGTTTTCTTATGGCACCATTTTATGTTTGGTTATTCAAACCTGAGCTTACTTTACCAGTTGCAATGCTTTCGTGTTTGATTATTGTTCGCCATAATAATAACATTATGCGCCTTTTTAAAGGTGAAGAACCAAAAAGTTATCATCGTAGCAAGAACAAAAGATAGCCTAAAAATTTATACATAATAATGTTATATATTTGAATATGTGCTTTTATAACATAGATTGTCCGTTATGTAACATCCTACCTACTTATTTTCTGCAATCTTTTTGATTTTATCGTTAGTTAATTAAACAATAGAATAATTCTTGTTTGATAGATTTTTTAAAAAAGGTATTATTATCTTAAAACTCAAATATGTGGGAACCAAATAATTCATGCAAATAAGCCCATTATTAGAATCACTTATGGAAGCATTGCGTTGTTTACCTGGCGTTGGTCCAAAATCGGCGCAACGAATGGCCTTTCATTTATTACAACGAAATCGACAAGGTGGCATTAAATTAGCTCATGAGCTACATGAAGCAATGATAAATATCGGCCATTGCAAGGACTGCCGAACTTTTACCGAACAAGAAACCTGTACTATTTGTGCAAATGCTCGTCGTCAAAGTAGTGAACAGCTTTGTGTGGTTGAAACTCCAGCAGATATAGTAGCCATTGAACAAACTGGGCAGTATAGTGGTCGCTATTTTGTATTATTAGGGCATTTATCACCTTTAGATGGTATTGGACCTAGTGATATAGGTCTTGATTTATTGAAAAAAAAGCTATCTTCAGAGTCGATTAGCGAAGTTATTTTAGCCACAAATCACAACGTCGAAGGTGATTCAAAACCTAATTAAATTTCGCAAATTTGTTCAGAGTTTAATGTAACAACAACAAGAATAGCTCATGGTGTTCCAGTTGGTGGTGAACTCGAAATGGTAGATGGTACCACCTTATCGCATTCGTTTGTTGGTCGTCAAAAAATAGAATTATAATTTTATTTAACTTTTAGTACTTAGCCAGCCTTTATAGCTAAGATCAGAAATGAAAAGAGGTATTATATGAAGTATAAAGCCGTAGCCTTTGATATGGATGGTACGTTGTTAGACAGCAATCGTTTAATTTTACCAGAAACAATAACGGCCATTGAAAAAATTAGTTCTAAAGGTGTGAAAGTTATTTTAGTTTCAGGACGGCATCATTCTGTAATTTATCCTTATTACTATCAGCTCAAATTATCAACCCCGGCAATTTGTTGTAATGGATCTTATATCTATGATTTTGATAAACAAAACGCTTTTGCCGCTAAACCAATGACGAAAGATCAGGCTCGAATGCTACTAAATCTTGTCAATCAATATGGTATTCATACATTAATTTATACTGATAAAATGATGACTTATGAATTGTTAGATGATCATTTAGAAAGCTTTTTTAAGTGGGTTAAATCATTGCCTGAGTTTTTACAACCTGAAATTAAAAAAGTAGATAATTTTGAAAATGTTATTGAGCAATCTGACGCTATTTTTAAATTTGCAACAAGTAGTCATAATATACCTACTTTACAACAATTTTCAAATGCAGTTGATTCCTTAGGTGTGTTTTCGTGTGAATGGTCTTGGTCAAATCGAGCAGATGTAGCAGTTAAAGGAAATACCAAAGGAAATGGGTTAATTCACTGGGCAGAGCACGAAAATATTGATTTAAGCGAAGTTGTCGCTTTTGGTGACAGTTATAATGACATAAGTATGTTATCTATTGCTGGATTAGGAATTGCGATGGGTAATGCTGATGATGAAGTTAAAGCCAAAGCAAATTATGCCATTGGCGATAATAATGGCCCTAGTATAGCTAAGGAGCTTGAAGAGCTCTTTTTATAATTGATATTTTAATAAATATTTTATGTTTGAAATTCTTTATCAAGATGATGACTTAATTGCCATTAACAAACCATCTGGTTGGCTTGTGCATCGCAGTTGGTTAGATAAAACTGAAACAGTTGTTGTGATGCAAACATTGCGTGATCAAATCGGTCAACATGTTTTCCCTATACATAGGCTAGATAGACCAACCTCTGGTGTTTTGTTGTTTGCTCTTTCTAGTGATGTAGCAAGAATTATGTCAGAAGAATTTGCAAAAAAACAAATTGAAAAAACGTATCATGCGATTGTGCGCGGTTATGTTGAGGGGGAAGCGGTGATTGATTACCCTTTAGTTGAAGAATTAGATAAAATTGCAGATAAATTTACTAATAAGAATAAACCAGCACAAAATGCCGTCACATTTTACAAATCTATCAGCAAAATTGAAGTTCCGATTAAGGTTAGCAAATTTGAAACAGCAAGGTATAGTTTTGTTGAATTAAAACCACAAACCGGTCGTAAACATCAACTACGTCGCCATATGAAACATATTTTCCATCCGATATTGGGGGATAGCAAACATGGTGATTTACATCAGAATCGTGCATTTGCAACTTATTTTAATATCAAACGATTGATGTTACACGCAAGCAAACTTCAAATCAAACATCCAACCCAACATAAACCAATGATTATTGAAGCTAAATTAGATCAAAGTTGGCAAGATATCCTTTTAAATTTTAAATAGTAGTTATTATTCCATATTACTTTGCAATTATTTGATTATATAGTATTATTTTGTCGCTTTCTGTGATTCTTTCTGTGGATTCAATTTAGGAGCATAATTCTAACATTTTAATATTAAACATAAATAATACTAGGAACGGAAATAAAATGAAATTAGTAATAAAGTTTTTAAGCATTTTCTTATTAGCACTTATGGTAACAGCATGCTCGAATGATGATTCTCCTGAAAAAGTATCAGAAAAATTTATCACAGCAATCTATAAAGGTGATACAGATACAGTTATGAGTCTAATTAATTTTCCTAAAGATAGTGATAACACAGATATGGATATGAGAATGTTTGTTAAGAGTAAAATGCAAGAAGCATTAGTGCGTGGGAAAAAATTCACTGATGATCATGGCGGACTTGATAAAGTTGAATCTGCACCAGCAGAATATACCAATGATGAAAAAACTATGGCTAAAGTGAAAACTACCGTATTTTTTAAAGATAATACTAAAAAAGAGGAAAGAAATATATCAGTAATCAAAGCTGATGGTAAATGGTTAATTAACCTTAAATAAAATAGTTATATTATAACTATTTTGTTCTCAAAAATTATAAAAGGGTAAATATTATTTGCCCTTTTTAATTAAGAATGAATTTTGATGAAGTATTGCAGATTTTTTCTTATTATTTTTATTATGCTAGTAAATTTAGTTTTTGCTAGCGAGCCTGTTTATTTTTCAAATTCAACAGCTAAATTGCCTTATTTAATTAAAGTAGGAGATTGGATCTTTAGAAAAGGCGTTCAAACCGATAGCCTTATTGTCAATCAATTAGGTGGTGGAGATTTTTCACATATTGGTATGATTATATCAATCAATCCAGAAATTAGAATTATTCATGCTACGACTAGCGATGATGAGGACCATCCTAACCAAGTTATTGTATCAACTTTAGCAGAGTTTATAACGCCTGAAATAGCCGAAACATATGCTATAGCAAGACCTAATTTTTTATCTGAAATGCAAAAGCAAAATATAATCGATGATCTTTTAACAAAGAAAGGACAAGCTTTTGTATTAGCACCCCGTGAAGAGACACATCTTTATTGTACAACGTTACTTTTTGATTCGATTATTAAATTCCAACCTGATTTTAATATTGAATGGAAACACACTCATTTTCCTTCATTAAGTGGTTATTATTTATTTCCAAGTGCATTTGCTAATTATTCTGATATTACTTGGCTATATCATTATCCAGAAAAACAATAATTGTTTGTAAAAATGAATAGATTTTAGAAATTCAAATAAAAATAAAGTGACTGCTGTAATTATAATCTATTTAATCTTGACGATTAGTCAAGCCAGTGATAATATTTGTAGCCTATTCAGATAGACCACCAAGGCGCGTTGGCAGAGTGGCCATGCTGCGGATTGCAAATCCGTCTACCTCGGTTCGACTCCGGGACGCGCCTCCATTTTTAATCAATAAAATCAATAAGATAAAATATTATTATTTTAAAATCATCAATACTTGGAATTAACTTAGAATATACAGTTAGAATAAATCTTCTTTTTTAGGTGGGTTTAACGTCGGTGTTATTTTCACTTTTCGGTCGTATGTATTAACCTGAGCCTCGGTCTTATGACCACTAAATAGCTGTTTATCTTTAGTTGCTCCGTCGTAGTCGGAAATAGCTTTAGCTTTGATATCGTGAAATGTGCAATTGATTTTTCTGCCCAGCTTTTCTTCTGCTTTTCGTTTTGCATCCAACTTAATTGCGTCTGCTAGTCGCTCTGTTCATTGTTTGATTTACCTTTTCCCTGTTTTACCTTGTTTTGGATCGGCTACACTAATTAGTACCAGTTTTATAAGGTCATTGTTATGATAAACTAAAAATAAGAGAAGGTAACAACAATGGCAATCGATTCATCACGAAGAGCAAAACGTAGCTTTACTAACGAGTTCAAAAAACAAATGGTCATGCTATATCAAAATGGTAAAAAACGTGCGGATATCGTCGCAGAGTATGACCTCACCAAATCAGCATTAGATAATTGGATAATGCAGTACCAAACTACCGGCTCATTCATCGCAAAAGATAATCGTCGAACTGAAGAGAACGAACTTATTGCGCTACGCAAAGAGAATAAACGCTTGTTAATGGAGAATGATATCCTAAAGCAAGCGGCGTTGATAATGGGAAGAAAATCGAGTTAATTTTACATAATAAGCATCGATACAGCTTACGTGCATTATGTCGATGTTTAAATGTAACCCGAAATCGTTTCTATTATCAACGGCAATTAACGCAGCAATCACAAGATATATCACTGAGTGAAATAGTGGGTAAAATTTTTAATACTAATTATCGTGCTTATGGTACAAG